>JBQGDU010000059.1:0-8616 GCA_052039245.1 Aeromicrobium sp.
CACCGTGCGCCTGTCGGACGGCGCCGTTGGCGCCCAAGAGCTCGCGCGAGTGCCGGACCCTCTTGAGCTCTTCCTCGAGATCTGCGCACCCGAGGAGCGATTCGACGAGAGCCTGAACGTGCTCGACCGCGCCCAGGTCGCCGCGTCTCCCGCAGGGGACCGAGCGAGGCTCCGCGGGAAGGTGGCACTCGGCCGGTTCAACCGGACGGAGCTCCGCGGACTCGAGGTCTACTCGGTCGAAGGGACCGAGCTCCTGTTGTTCCCCGCGAACTCAGGGACGCTCTCGCTCGCCGTCGCAGCACTCCCGAAGCCGTTCACCAGGGTCCACATCGAGTCCGCGCGGATCGAGGACGACGAGCTGACCTTCCACGGGACGCTGTTCACCCACTACACCCAGCCCGTCGACCCCCAGCTGAGGTTCGAGGGCCGCGACACCGGAGTCGTCGTCACCGTTCCCCTCGCCGTCGTCGAGGACCTCGACCACCCTGGGACGAACTCGGGTCATCACAGCTACGACGTCCGGGCCTCGGTGCCGTTGAGGATGTTCATCGCGGCGGGGGCGACCGATGACGTGTTCACGACGTGGGTGGTCTCGCGCGAGGGGCGTTCCGGAGAGACCTACAGGTCGCGTGTCGGCAAGTCGCGATATCTCGTGCGTCGGCAGGCGAACGAAGGCTGGGTCGACGAGCGAGGGCAAGCCGTCCTCGTCTCCATGTACTACACGTTTCAGGGCAACAACCTCTCGCTCTACGTCGAGAACTTCGACACCGAGCAGCTGCACCAGGTGATCGACAAGATCCGGCGCAAGCGCCCGCAGCGCAAGGCGCGCGCCGGTACGAAGCCGATCTGGCTGATCGGCGAGCAGAAGTACAAGGCTCAGGACACGGGACTGGCGTTCTTCACCTTCATGCGCGAGCACCACCGGGAGATCGACGCGTACTACGTGATCGCCGGGGACGCCCCGGACAAGGCGAACCTGGCAGGACTCGACCACGTCGTCGACTTCCGCTCGGCCGAGCACGTCGACCTCTTCTTCAGGGCCGAACGGATCATCACCTCCCACCACCCCGAGTACATCTATCCGAGCAAGTCGCGGATGCTGAAGCGCTCCGTCGACACGGTCAGGGTCTTCCTGCAGCACGGGGTCTTCGGCGTGCGCCGCCTCGACAAGCTCTACGGCAGGGATGCTCCGGAGTTCCACACCGACCTGATGATCGTGAGCTCCGAGCGCGAGAAGAGGAACGCGATCACGGATCTCGGCTACCACCCCGACGAGGTCGCCGTCACCGGCCTGTCGCGCTTCGACACGCTCTTCGACGGCCGGGGCGTGGTCAAGCCACGACAGGTCCTGATCATGCCCACCTGGCGGGAGTGGCTCCAGAACGAGCACACCTTCCTCGAGTCCGACTACTTCCGGCGGTGGAGCGAGGTTCTCACGTCCCCGAGGTTCCTGAGCCTGCTCGAGGCGCACGGCGCCGAGGCGGTGCTGTTCCTGCACCCGAACATGCGCATGTTCGCCGACCACTTCTCGAACCCGCGGGTCCGTCACCTGCGCCAGGGAGAGGCCAACATCCAGGAGCTCCTCAAGGAGAGCGCGATCCTGGTCACCGACTACTCCAGCGTCGGGTACGACTTCAGCTTCCTCGACCGGCCGGTCCTGTACTACCAGTTCGACAGCGACCGCTTCCTCTCCGCCGGATCGCACATCGACCTCGACACGGAGCTGCCCGGCCCCATCGCGTGGTCCCAGACCGGACTGCTCGACCGTCTCGAGGAGAGCCTCGCTCGTGGAGGGGAGATCGAGCCCGAGTACAGGCGCCGGGTCGAGGCTCTCGGTGCCCCGCGTGACACGGAGAACTGCGAGCGGATCTACGAGGCGGTGAAGAAGGCCGAGCCTCGCCACGACAGGCTCTCAGAGCGCGGTAGCGAATGGGTGCAGCTCGCCGAACGCGTCATGCGCGGCCGGAAGCGCTACTACCCGATGATGAAGCTGCTGTTCTCCCTGGTGAAGCTGCTCCCGATGAGAGACGACCTCATCATCTTCGAGTCCGGCCGCGGAACGCAGATGGGCGACAGTCCCAAGGCCATCTACGACGAGCTCGTGCGTCGAGGGGACACCCGGACGAAGATCTGGGTGTACCAGAAGGACGGCAAGGTCTCCGACGTCCACACGCGCGTGATCCGCAGGTTCTCGCCCGCCTACTTCTGGTACGTGGCGCGTGCCAAGTACTGGATCAGCAACCAGCACTTCCCGGACTACCTGAGGCGCCGCCGACGGGGTGTGTTCCTGCAGACCTGGCACGGAACTCCGCTCAAGAAGATGATGCACGACCATGAGTTCGCCGCACAGCAGGATCCGACGCTCATCGAGCGGTTCTCCCGTGCCATCGACCAGTGGACTCATCTGCTGTCGCCAAGCCCCTTCGCGACACGGTCCTTCGCCTCTGCCTTCCGCCATCACGCGGAGGTCCTGGAGGTCGGGTACCCCAGGAACGACGCTCTCAACGCCCCCGACCGGGAGGTGGTCGCTGCTCGGACTCGGCAGAAGCTCGGCATCCCGGACGACGCGACCGCCGTTCTCTACGCGCCCACGTTCCGCGACGACCATCCGGCCGGTGGGAACAGGTACTACTTCGAGCCCCCTTTCAGCTTCGAGGAGCTCTCAGACGCCCTCGGACCCGACCACGTGCTGCTCGTTCGGCTGCATCACCTGGTGGCCAACAGGCCCAAGGTCCCCGAGGAGTACGCCGATCGGATCCTGGACGTCTCCAAGTATCCGGACCTGAACGACCTCTTCCTGGCGAGCGACGCCCTGATCACGGACTACTCCTCCGTGTACTTCGACTACGCCGTCCTGCAGCGTCCCATCGTCTTCTTCCCTTACGACCTGGAGCGGTACCGCGACGAGGTGCGCGGCTTCTACCTTGACTACGAGAAGGACCTCCCCGGCCCGGTCGTGACGGATCTCAAGAGGATCCCGGAGGCCCTCGAGGACGCGACGAACGACCTCTCCGGACGGGATGAGTTCCTCCAGACGTACGCGCCGTACGAGGACGGTGAAGCCACGAGGCGGGTCGTCGACCACCTCTTCGGACCTGAGGACGCGGACCGGACGCCCGATGGCCGCGCTGGAGCCGCCGACCGGTGGTCCGACTGAGCGAAGCGAACCTGCGTCGCGTCCGGCGTGCGGGTTGGCGACCACGGTACGATTCCTGAGGCGGATTCCCGCCGTTCCCGCACTGAAGGACCACATCGTCACGTGACCACCACTGATCTCAGCGAGTTCCACACCCCGGGTCGGGGCCGTGGCATCTTCGACGTCTTCTACTGGCGGTACCTGCTCGGTCTGCTGGTCCGCAAGGGCACGCAGACGCGTTACCGCAACTCCGTGCTCGGCTGGACGTGGTCGTACGTCAAGCCGGCCGCACAGTTCAGCGTGTACTACCTCGTGATGGGGATCTTCCTGCAGTTCCATCGCGACATCGAGTACTTCGCGGTGTACCTGTTCTCCGGCATCGTGATCGTCAACTTCTTCAACGAGGCCTTCGGCAACGCCACCCGCGCGATCACCGAGAACCGGGCGCTGGTCAAGAAGATCTACCTGCCGCGCGAGCTCTTCCCCATCGCTGCGGTCATCGGCGCTCTCATCCACTTCCTGCCCCAGGGGGCCATCCTGCTGGTGGTCTGCATCCTCCTGGGTTGGACGCCGACGTTCACCGGACTGGTGATGATCGCCGCGGCGGTCGCCATCATCGCGCTGATCTCGCTGGGGCTGGGCCTGTTCTTCGGTGCCCTCAACGTGGTCTACCGCGACGCGCAGAACTTCGTGGAGATCATCCAGGTCTTCTCCACCTGGTCCGTGCCGGTGCTGTACACGTACCAGATGGTGCAGTCGCAGACGCCCGGATGGTTCTACGACATCTACATGGCCAACCCGCTGGCTGCGGCGGTCGAGCTCATGCACCAGGCCATGTGGCGTCCGATCACCGACTCGCCGTTCCCCCCGCCTGAGGGTCTCGTGCAGAACGGGCTGATCTCGCTCGTGGTCTGTGCCGTCTCCCTGGTGGTGGGACAGTGGGTCTTCCGCAGGCTCGAACGACGCTTCGCCCAGGAGCTGTGACATGACGACGACCGACTCGAGACCGGAGACGACCGACGTGACTGCCCAGCCCAGCATCATCGTCGAGGACGTCCGCAAGGACTTCATCCTGCGTCGCTCGCACTCCTTCAAGGAGGCGTTCGTCGGCTGGACCAAGGGCAAGGACGTCAAGTCCGAGACCTTCCAGGCCGTCGACGGCCTCTCGTTCACCGTCAAGGAGGGCGAGTCCATCGCCCTCATGGGGATGAACGGCTCCGGCAAGTCCACGATGCTCAAGATGCTCTCCGGAGTCCTCGAGCCCGACGGCGGCAAGGTGCTCGTGCGCGGTCGTCTCGCCGGGCTCATCGAGGTCGGCGCCGGCTTCCACCCCGAGCTCTCCGGTCGGGAGAACGTCTACCTCAACGCCGCCATCCTCGGCATGAAGAAGCACGAGATCGACGCCCGGTTCGATGAGATCGTCGCGTTCAGCGAGATCGAGAAGTTCATCGACCAGGAGGTCAAGCACTACTCCTCCGGCATGTTCATGCGACTGGCCTTCTCCGTGGCCATCCACACCGAGCAGGACGTCCTCCTCGTTGATGAGATCCTCTCCGTCGGCGACGCCCCGTTCCGCAAGAAGTGCCGCAAGCGCATCCGTCAGCTGGAGGAGCAGGGCACGACCATGGTGATCGTCAGCCACGACCAGAACATGCTGCGTGAGCTGTGCGACCGCGGCATCGTCCTGCAGAAGGGCAAGCAGATCTTCGACGGGCCGATCGACGAGGCCATCGAGAAGCTGAACGGCTGAGACCGGCAGTCAGTCGGCTGCTCGGCCCACCAGACGGCGGATTGCGCGCCGCAGACCCGCCGGGAGCCGGTGGTACGTCTTTCTGAGGCGGCCGGGTTCGCGCTCGGTGAGTGCCCAGTAGGGGCTCTTCCTCACGGTCGACGCATCGGGCTTGTAGAACGGCTCTCGCCGCGAGAGATGCGGACGTTCCCAGGCGATGTCGCGTCGGGTCACCCGCGCCGGGGTTCCGACGGCGATGCAGTTGTTGGGGACGTGGCTCTTGACCAGGCTGTTCATGCCGATCACCGAGCCGTCGTCGATGCGTGCCCCGCCGAGCACGACGCTGGCGAACCCCACCCAGACGTGGTTGCCGATCGTGATGTCGCGGGAGACGTTGACGCGGCGCTCGGTCCGCACGTCGAAGATGGGGTGCGCGTCGTCGCCCCGCACCTGGCACTGCTTGGCGAACATGACGTCCTCCCCGATCCGGATCGCCGTCCCCTCCACGGCGGACAGCAGGACGGCGGAGGTCGCGGTGACCTTGCGTCCGATCACGATCGAGGAGTCCTGCCCGAGCTGGGCGGTGAGGCGGAGCACGCCGTTCGGGCCACACGGACCGATCGTCATCGTGCCGTTGCTGCTGTCGAACTGCACGCGGAAGGTACCGATCCGGATCGGATCGGTCACGGTCAGCCGATTGTTCTCGCCGGAGAACGTGATGGACACGCCCTCGACCGGCTCACCCGTGAACTCGACGACGTTCCCCCGATCGTCGGAGTACGGCTCGAGACGCGTCAGCCGGATCTTGTCCATGCGCTCAGCCGCGGACGATCTGCGCGATCAGGTCCGCCTGGGCGCGGGAGGTGGCCTTGACCTTCGGCAGGTTCTCGTCCAGCTTCGCCTTGACTTCATCACGACGCTCCTCGAGCTCGGCGAAGCGGTGCTCCAGGTAGGCCGGGGTGAGCTGGTCGGAGCCGAACGCCCACTCCTCCACGTCGAACATCTCCAGCACCTCGCGGTACTTGTGGCTCCACCCGATGACGACGGTGGGCACCGCCATGGCGAGCGAGGAGACCATCGCGTGGAAGCGGCTCGCGACGAACAGGTCGCACTGGCCGATGAGCCAGCGCAGCTGCTGGGAGCTGAGCTCGCGGTCGACGAACAGCACGTTCTCCTGGGAGGAGAGCCGCCGGTAGATGTCGCGGCACAGTGGCAGGTCGTTGTTGTGCGTCTTGTCCGTGCCGGTGCGGACGCTGTGGGGGATGAGCGCGACGCGACGTCCACGGGCCTGCAGGGAGGCGATGAACTCGGCGATGGTGGCCGCGTAGTCGCCGCCCGCGGCGTCGACCTTCTTCTGCATCACGACGCTCGGGCAGATGCCCACCACCTCGCGTCCGTCGAAGAACGACAGGTCCACGAGCTGGGCGACGGCGTCGCGCTCGGTGCCGTCCATCTCCAGCGAGAACGCGTAGTCCGCTCCGGCCACCAGGTTGTCCAGGCCGAGCCCCTCGGCGTACTCGTGGGTGATGCGTCCGCGGGTGATGATCGTGTGCGACTTGGGCAGGAAGATCTTGGAGACGATCCGGTTGATCCGACCCTGGAACGGGCCGATCGCCTGGGCGCACTTGAAGACCGGCGTCCTGACGAACAGCGCCGGCAGGATCGAGGCGACGTTGTAGAGCAGGAACTTCTCACGACCGTCGGTGAAGGTGATGCCGCCCTGGTCGAGCAGCACCTGTGACGACGCGAGCGCACCGATGGCCCGCGAGCGCCGACGCAGCACCGGCCGCAGGGGCGGCAGCAGGAAGTACAGCAGTGCCAGCAGGTTGATGGTGACGCCCAGCTGGCGGGGAGCCGCCGGCACGATGTCGAGGTTCGGGTAGTGGTTCTGCGCGGCGTCCTCGGCCGGATACATGCTGAGCAGGGTGACGTCGACGTCGCCGACCTTCTCCTCCAGCGTCTGCATGGCCGACTCGAGCATCGCGGCGGCGCCCTTGTTGCCGGACAGCGCCGAGCCGATGATCGTGACGTGCGGCCTGGAGGACGGTGCAGTCATGGACGGAGCTCCTTGGGGATGGTGCGACGGGTGAGGACGTAGATGAGGGCCACGAGGGCGTCTCCGACCGTAGCGCAGAGCCTCGCCAGCACCGAGATGACGATGGCCGCCGCCACGCCGACGAACGGCGCGAGGATCACGACGATGACGGCCTCGCGGACGCCGAGACCGCTCGGCACCAGGATGGCCAGGATGCCGATGGCTCCGGCGAGGACGTACGCGGCGGCGAAGACGAGCCACTCATCGGGCTGGACGTCGGTGACGGACATCGCGAGCACGACGAAGCCGACCCCGTTGATCGCTCGCGGCACGACGAAGCCGACCAACAGCGCGGCAGTGGACCGGGTCGGCAGGAAGTACTCCCGCGGGACGTCACGCTTGAGCGCGCGGCGAGCCACGACGTCCACGATCCGGTGGAAGGCGGGCCGCCACAGCACCAGCAGGGCCGGCAGCAGCGCCAGCAGCGGCAGGAGGAGCACGGCGGGCTCGTCGCCGAAGACCTCGGTGCCCAGCGCCAGGGCCACGATGGCCGCGCCAGGGACGAGCGAGGCTACCTGCAGGAAGACGTTCTCGTAGATGACCGTGATCAGGACGACGCCGCGGTTGATGCCCTTGCGCCCGGCCCACAACACCTTGTTGACGGTGGAGCCGACCTGCCCGGGGATGTACTTGAGCAGCCACGAGGCGCACTGGACCGAGACGGCCTCCGTGCGCGAGACCTCCGCCTGCGGCTGCAGCATCAGCAGCATCGAGCGCCACAGCATGCCCGTCACCGGGATGGCCAGCGCGAACAGCACGGTGGCCACCAGCCAGCGCCAGTCCGGGGAGAGGTCCTGGGCCCTCACGTCCTGCCAGTTGCGGATGAGCTCGCGGGTGAACAACGCCGCCACGGCGCCGACGATCACCACGGTGGCGGCGTTGCGGAAGGCTCGGCCCTTCCACCACGGCTTGCGGGGGGTGGCGTCGTCGGCGGTCACCGGCTGCGCTCCTCGGTGGAGCGGACGGACGGTACGGCCGAGGTGCGCGCGACGAGGGGGAAGGAGAGCATCACGTCATTCGGTACCACGGCCACCGGGGACTGGTGGTCGGTGCCCGGCGTCTGACGTCCTCGCACCATCAGTTGTAACGACGGAAGGTGTCGAGCTCCTTCTTCTGCGAGTACGGCACCATCCCCTCGGGATGGGCGTACCCGACGGCGATCAGCATGACGACGCGGTCGGTGAGGTCGAGGTCGAGCGTCTTCTGCATCTTGCGCTCGAGCGGCTCGAAGTCGGGCCAGTTGATGACGCTCGAGCTCAGGCCGAGCGTCTCCAGCCCCAGCATGAACGACATCGCCGCGAGCGAGCCGTCGACGTAGATGGCGTGCCGGTCGCGGGGGCTGAAGTAGGACTCGAGCCGCCCGACCACCACGACGACGCACGGGATGTTGTGGGCGTACCCGGCCGTCCCGAACGGGATGCCCGAGACCTCCCGCACCAGCTCGGGCTCGTCGAAGACGCGGAACTCGTACGGCAGGCGGTTGCACGCGGTGGGCGCCTGGCGGGCGATCAGCAAAGCCTGGTCCACGAGCTCACGGGGGACCGGCTTGTCCTCGAACCACCGCACGCTGCGGCGCTGCATGACGAGGTCGTCGAGCTCGGAGTAGGAGATGCCGGAGAGGGCCTTCTTGACGTAGGGCACCTTGCCGGTGAAGTC
>JBQGDU010000060.1:0-2812 GCA_052039245.1 Aeromicrobium sp.
GACGATGCGGGAACCACCGAGGGCTGAACGCCCGATCATGATCGGGACCCCCTCGGGGTCTCACCGAAAGGAAGGACGCCACCATGGCGAAGCTCAGCACTGACGAGCTGCTCGACGCATTCAAGGAACTGACCCTCATCGAGCTCTCGGAGTTCGTGAAGGCCTTCGAGGAGACCTTCGACGTCACCGCCGCGGCTCCGGTCGCCGTTGCCGCTGCCGGCGCCCCGGCTGCCGGCGGCGAGGCCGGTGGCGAGGCCGCTGCCGCGCAGGACGAGTTCGACGTCGTCCTCGAGTCGGCCGGCGACAAGAAGATCCAGGTCATCAAGGAGGTGCGCGCGCTCACGAGCCTCGGTCTCAAGGAGGCCAAGGACCTCGTCGAGGGTGCGCCCAAGCCGGTCCTGGAGAAGGCCAACAAGGAGACCGCCGACAAGGCCAAGGAGGCCCTCGAGGCCGCCGGAGGCACCGTCACCCTCAAGTGACGATCGGCTGATCCACGGGTTCGTCCCGAGCGCACGGCGCCCGCCCCACCAGGGGCGGGCGCCGTCGTCGTGTGTGGCTGCTACCACATCTCGGACATGTCGCGCATCACGTTTGTCAACGAGAGTTACCTCCGTGTACGGTCATCCGAGCGAGTGAGGTTACTCACGAGTCACAGCACTTTGCCCAACTCGTAACCGTGGATGGTCGCGTTCGTTAGGCTGAGTGTTCTGGGTCACAGCATTCCAGGGGTGTCCCCAGTCGGTCCGCGATGAAAGAGGAGGGTCACGTGGGCGTTGAGGTCAAGGTCGAAGGTCTGACCAAGAAGTTCGGGTCCCAGCTGATCTGGAACGACGTCACGCTGACCCTTCCCGCCGGCGAGATCTCGGTGATGCTCGGCCCGTCCGGCACCGGCAAGAGCGTCTTCCTCAAGTCGCTCATCGGCCTGCTCAAGCCGGACAAGGGCCACATCCACATCGAGGGCGTGGACATCGCCACCTGCAAGGAGCGCGATCTCTACGAGATCCGCAAGCTGTTCGGCGTCCTCTTCCAGGACGGCGCCATGTTCGGCTCCATGGACCTCTACGACAACGTCGCCTTCCCGTTGCGCGAGCACACGAAGAAGAACGAGTCCGAGGTCCGCAACATCGTGATGGACAAGATGGAGCTCGTCGGCCTCACCGGGGCGGAGAACAAGCTGCCGGGCGAGATCTCCGGGGGCATGCGCAAGCGCGCCGGCCTGGCCCGTGCCCTCGTGCTCGACCCGGAGATCCTGCTCATCGACGAGCCGGACTCCGGCCTGGCCCCGGTCCGCACCGCCTACATCAACCAGCTCTTCGTCGATCTCAACGCCCAGATCGACGCCACGTTCCTCATCGTCACGCACGACATCAACACCGCACGCACCGTCCCCGACAACATCGGCCTGCTCTACCACAAGCACCTCGCCATGTTCGGCCCGCGCGAGATGCTCCTGACCTCCACCGAGCCTGTCGTCGCGCAGTTCCTGAACGCCCAGCGGGTCGGCCCGATCGGCATGAGCGAGGAGAAGGACGCCGACGAGCTCGCGGCGGAGGAGGGCCAACAGATGCCTCCGCTGCCGCCGGTCGCCCTGCAGATCGAGCCGTCCGACGGACGTCCGCGCCGCGGTGCGCGCGAGCCGGGCGCCTGGTGCCGCGAGAACGGCATCACCCCGCCCGAGGGCTCCTTCGCCGAGGACATGGCCATGACGCCCGGGATGACCGCATGATCAGGACCCGTCAGGGCGTGGGGACGTGAGCGTCTCCACGCTGACCGCCCCCGCTCGCGTGGCGGGAGGCCTCTTCGCCTTCATGCTCGACGTCTTCGTCGCGCTGTTCCGCCGTCCCTTCCAGCTGAAGGAGTTCCTGACGCAGGCGTGGTTCATCGTCACCGTGACGATCGTGCCCACCGCCCTGGTCGCGATCCCCTTCGGCGCGGTCATCGCCCTGCAGGTGGGTGGGCTGATCCAGCAGTTCGGCGCGCAGTCGTTCACCGGCTCTGCCGCCGTGCTCGCGGTGGTCCGCAACGCCGGTCCGATCGCCACGGCGCTGCTGATCGCCGGAGCGGCGGGATCCGCCATCGCGGCCGACCTCGGATCCCGCAAGATCCGCGAGGAGCTCGACGCCATGATGGTGCTCGGCATCGACCCGATCCAGCGCCTGGTCGTCCCTCGCGTGCTGGCCTGCATGCTCGTCGCGGTCTTCCTCAACGGACTCGTCAGCTTCGTCGGCGTCTCCGGCGGGTACTTCTTCAACGTCGTCCTGCAGGGAGGGACGCCCGGTGCCTACCTGGCCTCGTTCACCGCCCTGGCCCAGCTCCCCGACATCTACCAAGGCATGATCAAGGCGGTCCTGTTCGGTTTCGTCTCGGCCATCGTCGCCTCGTACAAGGGCATGAACGCCAAGGGCGGTCCGAAGGGGGTCGGCGACGCGGTGAACGAGTCCGTCGTCATCACCTTCATCCTGCTGTTCATCATCAACTTCGTCGTCTCGGCCACGTACCTGCAGCTCGTGCCGCCCAAGGGGATGTAGGCGATGGCGAACTCACGCATCACAGCGCTCTACGAGACCCCCGCCGAGAAGCTCGACGAGCTCGGTCGGCAGATGCTCTTCTACGTCCGGGTCTTCCGGTGGATCCCGACCACCCTGCGCAAGTACACGAAGGAGGTCGTGCGCCTCCTCGCGGAGGTGGCGCTCGGCTCCGGCTCGCTGGCCATCATCGGTGGCACGGTCGGCGTGATCGCGGCGTTGACGTTCTTCACCGGCACCGAGGTCGGCCTGCAGGGCTACGCGGCGCTCGACCAGCTCGGCACGGC
>JBQGDU010000061.1:0-8219 GCA_052039245.1 Aeromicrobium sp.
ACCCGACCCCCGATGAGCCCGACTTCGCGACGTCGGAGATGGTCTACATCGACCCGGTCGCGTGCGTCGACTGCGGCGCCTGCGTTCGTGCCTGCCCGGTCGGCGCCATCAAGCCGCACACGAGACTGGGCCCTGACGAGCTCGTCTTCGCCGAGCTCAACGCGCTGTTCCACGCTGACTCCGACGTCGGCAACGGGTTGGAGTCTGCGACGCGTCCTGCCCAGGCTCCGGTGCCGCCGGTGGTGCGGCTGCCTCGTGGGCGTGGGCTCAGCGTCGCCATCGTCGGCGCAGGACCCGCCGCCCTCTACGCCGCGGACGAGCTGCTCAAGCAGCGCGACGTCTCCGTGACCGTCCTCGACCGGCTGCCGACGCCGCACGGCCTGGTACGGGCGGGAGTGGCGCCGGATCATCAGAGCACGAAGGACATCACCGACCTCTTCGAGAAGATCGAGGCGCACTCGGCGTTCGAGTACCGCCTCGGGCTCGAGCTCGGGACCGACGTCGCGCACGATCAGCGGCTGAGCAGCCACGACGCGGTGATCTACGCGACCGGGGCGCCGGTCGACCGACGCATCGGCATCCCGGGGGAGGACCTGCCGGGCAACGCCACCGCCACCGGAGTCGTCGCCTGGTACAACGGTCATCCGGACCACCTCGAGGCGCCGCTCGACCTCTCGGCCGGCCGCGTCGTCGTCGTGGGCAACGGGAACGTCGCGCTCGACGTCGCCCGCGTGGTCCTCAGCGACCCCGCCGAGCTGGCCCGCACCGACATCGCCGACCATGCGCTGGAGGCGCTGCGCGCCAGCGCCGTCCGCGAGGTCGTCCTCCTCGCGCGACGAGGTCCCGCCCAGGCGGCCTTCACCGTCCCGGAGATCGTCGGTCTGCTCCAGCACCCGGACATCGACGTCGTGGTGCCGCAGCGGGACCTGCTCGACGGCGACGACGTCAAGTCCAGGCTGCTGCGCGAGGGCGCCGTCGAGACGATCGACCCGGCACGACGTCACGTCGTCCTGCGGTTCCTGGTCTCGCCGGCCGAGGTGCTCGGGGAGGACGCGGTCACCGGCCTGCGAGTCGAGCACACCCAGCTGGTGACGGATGGCGACGGCGTCGTGCGAGCCGTCGGCACCGGGTCCGGCGAGGTTCTCGAGACCACCACGGTGCTCCGCTCCGTCGGGTATCGCTCCGAGCCCTTGCCCGGGGTGCCCTTCGACGAGCAGGCGCACCGCATCCCCAACATCGGCGGACGGGTCCTGGTCGAACCCGGCGGGGAGGTGCTCGAGCGGACCTACGTGGTGGGGTGGGCCAAGCGTGGCCCCACCGGCTTCATCGGCACCAACAAGACCTGCTCCCTCGAGACCGTGAACGCGCTCCTGACGGACGTCGCCACCGGACGGCTGGAGACTCAGGACCGACCCCCGCTCGCACTGGGGAGCCCTGCGGTGCTGGACCGGCACGGGTGGCAGCTCCTCGACCGGCACGAACGGGCCGCCGGCCGGGCCGAGGGTCGTCCGCGTCGCAAGGTCGTCGACCGTCTCACGATGGTGGACCTGGTGAGCTCGGCGAAAGCCCGTCGATAGGATCAGCGGGTGAGCCCCGAGCAGAGCAACCCCGAGCAGAGCACCCACGTCCCCAGCACCACGGTCGGCACCGCCCGCGTCAAGCGTGGCATGGCCGAGATGCTCAAGGGCGGCGTCATCATGGACGTCGTCGACGCGCAGCAGGCCAGGATCGCCGAGGACGCCGGCGCCGTTGCGGTGATGGCGCTGGAGCGGGTGCCGGCCGACATCCGTGCCCAGGGCGGTGTGGCACGGATGAGTGATCCGGACCTGATCGACGGCATCGTCGAGGCGGTCTCGATCCCGGTGATGGCCAAGGCCCGCATCGGTCACTTCGCCGAGGCGCAGATCCTGCAGAGCCTGGGCGTGGACTACATCGATGAGTCCGAGGTGCTGACCCCCTCGGACTATGCGAACCACATCGACAAGTGGGCGTTCAACGTGCCGTTCGTCTGTGGTGCGACCAATCTCGGCGAGGCGCTGCGGCGCCTCACCGAGGGCGCGGCGTTCATCCGCTCCAAGGGGGAGGCAGGCACGGGTGACGTCTCCAACGCCGTCACCCACATCCGCAAGATCACCGGCGAGATCCGGCGGCTGCAGTCGCTGCGCGAGGACGAGCTGTACGTCGCCGCCAAGGAGCTGCAGGCGCCGTTGGAGCTGGTGCGTGAGGTGGCCGAGGCGGGCAAGCTCCCGGTGACGCTGTTCACGGCCGGTGGCATCGCGACGCCCGCGGACGCTGCACTGGTGATGCAGCTCGGGTCCGAGGGTGTGTTCGTGGGGTCGGGCATCTTCAAGTCCGGCAACCCGCAGCAGCGCGCCGAGGCCATCGTCAAGGCCACGACGTTCTACGACGATCCGGACGTCGTCGCCAAGGTCTCCCGCGGACTCGGTGATGCGATGGTCGGGATCAACGTCGACGACCTCCCCGAGCAGCACCGCCTGGAGACCCGCGGTTGGTGATGACGGCTTCGGTCGCTCGGTGACCACTTGGGGTGGCCCCTAGGGGCCAGGTGCAGCAGACCCGCATGGTTCCTTCGAATCATGCGGGTCTGGGCGTTGCGAATGGATTCGGTCCGGTATCGCCGAAAGTTGGTCACGTGACCTAGTCATGGCTGAGTTGCAGGTTCACCATTCTCCCGTCGGGAGGTGTTCTCCCGTGTCTGACGGACGACCGTCGGCTCAGTTCTCCCGGGAGGGACCCATGAAGAAGTCCACCAAGGGCGCCATCGCTGCCGGTGCCGCCGCCGTCCTGCTGCTCGGAGGCGCCGGCACGCTGGCCTTCTGGAGTGCCGACACCGACGCCGACCTCGGAACGATCGAGTCCGGGGAGCTCAAGCTCAGCGACATGACGTGCGACGGCTGGGAGCTCGACGGTGGTGACGCGTTCGACGCCTCGACCGACGCGATCGTCCCCGGCGACACGCTCACTCGCGACTGCACCACCACGATCACGGCCGTCGGCGACCACCTCGAGGCCACGGTCGGACTGCAGGGTGGCACCGGCATCGCCCTCTCGGGCGGAAATCCCGACGCCACCGGAGCGAACATCACTGCCGCTGCGGCGTTCGCCGTCGACGGCACGACGATCGCCGACGGCGGTTCCGTCACCGACGCCGACAACGGCAAGACCCTCACAGCGACGATCACCGTGGACTTCCCGTACGGGACCGACGACGCCACCAACGCCCAGAACGGCAACGCCACCCAGGAGCTGACGGCGACGCTCGACACCATCTCCGTCGCGTTGACGCAGGTCGACCACTGATCTGAGGGCGACGTATCTCCGGGGTCGTGATGGGTTCCTCTGGGGGGTCGGCTCGCTCCGACTCCCCAGAGCTCCCTGCTCGGGCCTCGACGCGGTCGGTCCTGAGCTTCGGTGGCCAGGTCCTCGCCTGGCTGGTGATCCTCACGATCGTGGCGACCCTCGTGGTGGCGGTGCTCCTGCCGCGACTCGCGGGCGCGACGCCGTACACCGTTCTCACGGGGTCGATGGCGCCGGACCTTCCACCAGGGACCTTGGTGGTCGCCAAGCCGATCGATCCCGAGGACGTCGCGGTCGGGGACGTGCTCACGATCCAGCTCGAGTCGGGTCGGGCCGGGTTCGTCACCCACCGGGTCACCACGATCCAGCACCGGCTGGACGGGGAACGCCGCTTCCGGACCCAGGGCGACGCCAACGACGTACCTGACGCGGACCTGCGTCGACCCGAGCAAGTCAGAGGCAAGCTCTGGTACGCGGTGCCGTACCTGGGCCACGTCAACAACGCACTGACCGGTTCGCAACGCCAGACCGCGGTCTACGCGGTCGCCGCGGGACTCATCGCGTACGCGGCCTACATGTTCACCGGAGCCGTCCGCGGCTCGCGATCACGAAGGGGAGGGGAGTCGAGGTCATGAGTCGTCGCCTGATCGGCCTCGCCACCGTGGTGGTGGGTGCGACGTGCCTGCTCGCCCCGCCCGCGCACGCGGCGGAGGAGATCGGGCTGAGCAACGACGGCACCACCTGGTCCTCGACCCTGGAGCATCCCCTCTTCGACCCGGCGTTCCGCTGGGTCCCGGGTGACTCGGAGACCGCGTCGTTCTACGTGCGCAACCAGGGGCCGAGCTCGGCGCTCCTGACCATCGAGGCGCGCAGCGCCGGGACCGACGAGCTGCTCGACGACGACGACATCGCCCTGCGAGCGCGCGCTGCGGACGGTGAGTGGGTGTCGGTCGAGAACGGGGTCGCCTCGAGGTCGTTGACCTCCGAGAGCATTCGCCGCGGCGACGTGGTCGAGGTCGTCGTCAACGCCACCTTCGACCCGGTCTCGACCAACCAGTCGCAGACCAGACATCTGCTGTTGCGGTTGGACGTGACACTGACCGACGCGTTGGAAGACGGGGGTGGGGAGGGGGCAGGCAACGACGACGGCCCCGGCGGGTCCGGTGTCGGATCTGGAAGTCTGGCGGGCCTCCTTCCGGAGACCGGGTCGGCGACAACCTGGTTGGCCCTGTGGGTCGGTGCGCTCCTGGCCGGTCTCGGTCTCGCGCTGGCCGCGCGGCGCCGTCAGGACGACGAGGTGTCGCGATGAGGAAGCGTTGCTCGTCCAGGCACGCGGCGCCCCGTCGTCGAGCACACCGGTCCGCGATCCGGGCACTGTTTTCCGGCCTGTCCTCGGCTCGCGTTCGAGCGGCACTGGGCTTCGGAGTGGTGCTCTGCCTGGGCTCGGTGACGACGTTCGCCTACTGGACCGACGAAGCGACGGTCAGCGGCGGTGCGTTCAACGCCGGCAAGCTCGACATCAAGGTCGGGGACCCAGGGGTGGACAACAATCCGACACAGTTCACCTCCGACTTCGCGATGTCGAGCATGGTGCCCGGCTCCGCGAAGAACGCCACGCTCCAGGTCACGAACGCGGGAACCGTCGGGTTCACCTACACCGTGGGTGCCAGCGCCACCGAGGCCGGCGCCGGATCGAACCAGATGGGCGCAGCCATCCGCATCGCGGTCTACGCGGGCTCCTCTTGCACCGGCGCGCCGATCGCCGGACCGTCGGCACCATCCGCACTCACTGTCACGCGGCCCGCCCTGCCGCCGGCGACGGGCAACGTCGAGAGCCTGTGCTTCCGCGCGTCACTGCCGTCCAACGCGTCGACGGACCTGCAGGGCAGGAGCACGGTGGTGACCCTCACGCTCACCGCTACCCAGGTGACGCCGTGAGCCTCGGTAGCCGGTACTTCCGTGTGGGCGTGGCGATGACGCGTCCACGGTGGTGGCGTGAGGCGGTACTGACGGTAGGAGCAGCGGCGGGAGCGTTGTGCGTCGTCGTGGCCATCGCTGTCGTCGCGTTCGACGCCAGGGCTCTTGTCTTCCGGTCCGGATCCATGTCTCCCGCCATCGAGACGGGGGCGCTGGCTCTCGCCAGACCCGTCCCCGCCGCGGACGTGAGCGAGGGCGACGTCGTCTCGGTCAGGAACGATGAGGGGACTCGTGTCACGCACCGGGTCGTGGCGATCGAGACGGTGGGAGAACAAGCACGTCTCACGCTCAAGGGGGATGACAACCCCACGGTCGATGCGCAGCCGTACGTCGTGACGTCCGTCGACCGCGTGGTGTTCGACGTGCCACGGGTCGGGTACGTCGTGTCGTGGTTGTCCGGGCCGATCGGACTGATCCTGCTCGGAGGCTACGCGGCGTTCCTGCTCTCGGTGCTGTTCGGTCGTCGGCGAGATGCTTCGGTGAAGACGACGGGCGCGAGACGGACCACGACCGGAGTGGCGAGTCTGGCACTGTTGGTGGGGCTGGGCGCCTCCGTGCCCGCCGTGACGGAGCCGACCCTCGCCCAGTGGACGGACACGGCAGCGTCTCAGTCGGGCACATTCAGTGCCTTCAGCGTCACCTCCCAGGCGGCGCCGACCTGCTCGACCGAGGGAGGGTTGCTCGGGGCGTTGACGTTTGCGCGGATCACCTGGACTCACGTCGACGACCGATACGAGTACGAGTGGGTCATCCGCCGAAGCTCCAACGGTGCGGAGCAGAACTCCGGAGTGATCTCCCCCAGCTCCGCGGCGGGCAGCTCCGTCTCCTTCGACGTGGGGACGAACCTGCTGTCGCTCGGTCTGGGCTCGACGAATCTCGACTTCGTCGTGACAGCTCGGTTGAAGTCAGACCCTGCGTGGAAGGCTCGGTCCAGCACCAGCACGCCGATCCGGACCGGCGCCGTCGTGCTGGGGCTCAATGTGCGCTGCGAGCACATCTGATGCCGGTCGCTCATGTAGAGGTGCTGACGTCGCAGGTGCGACGAGCGTATGCTTGAGCCTGCGGCACGACGCGGGGAAGGAGTGTCTCCGCTGTGGCGCAGAGGGAGTGGGCGACGTTTCCCGTTCGTCGTGCGCTGCCTCTTCCCAAGCCCGATCGGGAGGGATGCCGAGAGGGAGCGACGGCGGTGGAGGCCGGGACCCGAGACCCAGGTGCCACCGCCGTCGACTTGGGCTGCGCTGTCCTGGGTGCTGGGTGCTGGGTGCTGGGTGCTGGTTTCGATACGGCGATGCGAGCTCCTTCGTCGCCGCATCGCCTACTCAACCAGCGAGGCCTGGGTGATGCGCTTCGTTGGCGTGCCGCCTGCTCGACCAGCGAGGTCGGTACCTCGGGGCAGGAGCTGATTCCCGGGTCGGAGGGGCGTTCTAGGGTGGGTCGGTGACCAAACCGATCATCGGTGTCCTCGCCCTGCAAGGAGACTTCCGCGAGCATCTCCAGGCTCTGAACCGGCTCGACGCCACCGCGCGCGCGGTGCGTCGTCTCGAGGAGCTGGACCGCTGCGACGCCCTGGTGATCCCCGGCGGGGAGTCCACCACCATGGTCAAGCTCGCCAAGGTCTTCGACGTCTTCGAGGGCATCCGTGAACGCCTTCGCGCGGGACTGCCGGCCTTCGGCACGTGCGCCGGGATGATCATGCTCGCGGATCGGCTGCGCGACGGCGCCGAGGGGCAGGAGACGTTCGGCGGGCTCGACGTCACGGTGCGCCGCAACGCGTTCGGCCGCCAGGTCGATTCGTTCGAGGCCGATCTGGACTTCACCCTGTTCGACGACCACGTCCATGCGGTCTTCATCCGCGCCCCCTGGATCGAGCAGGTCGGCCCGGACGTCGAGGTCCTCGCGACGGTGCGTGTCGACGCCGACGACCCGCGCGCGGCGACGACCACCCCCCCAGCCGATAGGATCGTGGCGGTCCAGCAGGGTCCACTGCTCGCGACGTCCTTCCACCCCGAGGTGGACGACGACCTGCGCTTGCACCAGCACTTCCTGGACATCGTCACGTAGGGAAGGAACCGCCATGTCAGGCCACTCCAAGTGGGCGACGACCAAGCACAAGAAGGCCGCGATCGACGCCAAGCGCGGCAAGCTCTTCGCCAAGCTGATCAAGAACATCGAGGTGGCCGCCCGCACGGGCGGTCCCGACCCCGACGGCAACCCGACGCTCTACGACGCCATCCAGAAGGCCAAGAAGTCCTCGGTCCCGAACGACAACATCGACCGCGCGGTCAAGCGCGGCGGCGGGCTCGACGGCGCGGGCGTCGACTACACGACGATCATGTACGAGGGCTACGGCCCGAACGGCGTCGCAGTGCTCATCGAGTGCCTGACCGACAACAAGAACCGCGCCGCCATGGAGGTGCGTACCGCCATGACGCGCAACGGCGGCACGATGGCCGACCCGGGTTCGGTCTCCTACCTGTTCCACCGCAAGGGCGTCATCATCGTGCCGCGGGAGCAGGGCGAGGACGAGACCAACGAGGACGACGTGCTGATGGCCGTCCTCGACGCCGGTGCCGAGGAGGTCAACGACCTCGGCGAGTCCTTCGAGGTCGTCTCCGAGGCCACCGACCTGGTGGCCGTGCGCACCGCGCTGCAGGAGGCGGGACTGGACTACGACTCCGCCGACGCCTCGTTCGTCCCGTCGGTCAACGTCGAGGTCGACGTCGACGGTGCCCGCAAGGTGGTCAAGCTGATCGACGCACTCGAGGACTGCGACGACGTGCAGAACGTCTTCGCGAACTTCGACGCGAGCGATGAGGTCATGGCCGAGGTCTGACGGCGACGAACGGGCCGGAGCGCGTGTTGCTCCCGAGCTGTGTCCCCCTGCGGGGCTATCGTTCGAACATGCGTTCTGCTCTGCGTGTCCT
>JBQGDU010000062.1:0-4648 GCA_052039245.1 Aeromicrobium sp.
CCTCGTCCGCGGTCTTGGCGATCTTGACTCCGCCGGCCTTGCCACGTCCGCCGGCCTTGACCTGGGCCTTGATCACGGTGACGCCGCCGATCTCCTCGGCGGCAGCCTTCGCCTCCTCGGCGGTGGTGACCACGGTGCCCACGGTGGTGGGGACGTCATGCTTGGCGAAGAGCTCCTTCGCCTGGTATTCCATCAGATCCACGATGAAGCCTGTTTCTCACTCGTCCAGTGGGTGATTCGGCCCGAAAACCGGGCCGGAAGCGTCTCGGACTCTAGTCGCTCCTCGCATCGACCGGGGCGCGGGGTGCGTCACACCAGGCATGACGACACCGCCTCTGCCAGAGTCGGTGCATGGTCACCTCCTCGCTCGACACCGCGCAGGTCCGGCTCTCGACGGAGCGGCACGGTCCGGTCGACAGCACGGCCGAGACACCCGTGGTCGTCCTGGTGCACGGCTTCCCCGACCACCGCGGGGTGTGGGACCCCGTGGTCGAGCAGCTGGCCACCGACCACCACGTGGTGACGTACGACGTCCGCGGCGCCGGCTCCTCGAGCGCGCCGGACCGCCGCTCGGGCTACCGGGTGCGCCACCTCGTCGACGACCTCGTCGCGGTCCTGGACGACGTCGCCCCGAACGGCACGCCTGTGCACCTGGTCGGCCACGACTGGGGCTCGGTCCAGCTCTGGGCGGCCCTCGCCAGCGAGCGCGAGGACGAGCGACTCACCGCTCGGATCGCGTCGTTCACGTCGATCAGCGGGCCCGGCCTGGAGCACTACGGGCACTTCGTGCGGCAGGGGCTGCGGCGCGGACGGGTGTTGACGGTCGGTCGCCAGCTGGCCCGCTCCTGGTACGTCGCCGCCTTCTGCGTGCCGCGGCTCCCCGAGCTCGTCCTCTCCCGCGCCGCCGACCGGGTCCGGGCGACGCTGGCGTCCCGGGAGGGGCTGGACGACGGCCATTGGGGACCGAGCTTCGTGCGGGACGCCGTCAACGGGGTGAATCTCTACCGCGCCAACCTGCTGAGGCTCGCGGGCCGACCGAGCCACACGTCCGTCCCGGTCCAGCTCGTCGTCCCCACCAAGGACCACTACGTCTCACCGGCACTGTTCGACGACCTGGACCAGTTCGCGGCGGACCTGCGGCGGGTGGACGTGGTCGGCGGACACTGGCTCCCCCGGACCCAGCCCGATGTCGTCGCGGACGCCGTGCGGTCGTTCGTCGCCGACGTCCACCCCCGGCTGGTGGAGACGGCGTAGCCAGGTGACCGGCGTCGCCGGGGCTCACCCCGCCGAGACGCCGACGTCCTCGGCCGCCATCGAGTCGAGGGCCGTTCGGACGCTCTCGATCGTCGCGCCGTCGGCCCCCACGAGGACGACGTGACCCGCGTCCTCGGCCACCGCGGCGCGAGCGATCGACTCAGCGTCCACGCCGACGCCGAGATGCACCACCTCGTCCCCGCCGCGCAGCCGGGCGTGGGAGACCTCGAGCGTGGCGGCCTCCGCTCGCTCGTGCCCGCCCAGCGAGGCGACGATGATCCGGTTCCTGCTCACCCGCCCATCGTCGCGCACCGGGTCCAGCACCGCGCGGGTGAGCACCGTCACGCCGGATCGGGGCGTGCACGAGGTGCGGGCGGGCGCCAAGCGGTCGAGAATGGCTCCAGATGCCTGGATCTGCGCGGTTCGCGCCGGTGGGCACCGATCCCGCAAGCACGTGAGGCCGGTCACGATCCAGGGCCGCATCCCGCCTGCGCAGACCCTGCGGACGCGGGATCGGTGGGTACGTCGGTTGGCTCGTGACCCACCATCGCCTAGACTCGGACGGTCCCACCCACCGAGCCGGAGGTATTCCTGCGTGAGTTCGTCTGCGCCCAAACGCCGACTGGACGTCCGCCAGGCACCCCGTAGTGCTGGAAAGCGCGCGGCCGTGCGTCCGCGTCGTCGACGCCGCACGTTCCATCCGTCGCCCGCCATGGTGGGTGCCTTCGTCCTCATCGTCGCTGGTGTCGGCGCCGGAGCGGTCTCCTCGCAGACCGACTCCGACTCGCTCTCGGCCAGCTACCAGACCATCTCGGCCAGCTACACCGGCTCGAGCGGTACCGAGGACGTGGACATCACCGAGGACCTCGATCCCGAGGTGCTGAAGGAGCAGACCGAGACGCAGGCCGAGCAGGTCATGCAGGCTCAGGCCGGGCTCACTCGGCGCGCGCAGGCCGCCGCCGACGAGCTCGAGTCCAGCCCGTGGGTCATCCCGGTCACCGGCTACCGCCTCACGGCGAAGTTCGGCCAGAGCAGCTCGCTGTGGTCGAGCACGCACACCGGCGTCGACGTCGCGGGCCCGTCCGGCTCGACGATCGTCTCGGTCGCGGCCGGCACGGTCACGTCCACCGGGTACGAGGGCGCGTACGGCAACAAGACCGTCGTCACGCTCGATGACGGCACCGAGATCTGGTACGCCCACCAGAGCCGCACGGCGGTCAACGTCGGCGACAAGGTCGGCCCCGGCCAGACCATCGGCTACACCGGCTCCACCGGCAACGTCACCGGTCCCCACCTGCACCTCGAGGTCCGCCCCGCCGGCGGAGACCCCGTCGACCCGCTCACGGTGCTCGCCGACCACGGCGTCAACCCCTGAGGCCCTCGCCCCCAGATTTGTGAGCCCTGGCCCCCAATCGGGCGGTCTTCCCGTGCACGGCGGCACAACTTCCCCGTCGCCGTCCACATGTGGAGCTTGACGCGACAGTTGTCCACGATGATCGGCGACGACCCTGTCCTCACGGACGGTCGCCCACGACGCTGGTCAGCATGTTCGGACCCGACGACCTCCCACTCGCGTTGCGTGGTCACGCCTTCACCGTCGCCATGGCTGCCGAGCACGGCTTGTCCCGACGGGTGCTCCAGAGCCGCCACTTCCATCAGCTCCACCGTGGTGTCTACGTGCTCGCGGGCACCGCGGTCACGACGGCACTGCTCGTCGAGGCCGACCTGCTCCGCCTCCCTGGTGACGCCCATCTGAGCCACGTCACAGGCCTGCAGTGGCTGGGTGTCGACGTCGGGTCCCCGACGCCTCGTCACTACTCGACGAACACCGGCGCGCAGACCTCGCTGCGCGACGTCGTGCTGCATCGACGTCAGGCGCCGCTGCGGGGCTGCGAGGTTCGGGGGATCGCGACGCTCATGCCGGACCGACTCGTCATCGATGCTGCCGCCATGCTCCCGCCCGTGGCCCTCGTGGGCGTCACCGATCAGCTCGTCCGGCGGGGACTGCTGGAGGAGGAGGATCTCGCGACGTTCGCCTGGACCCACCATCTCGACGGCGTCCGGGCAGCGCGAGTGGCCGCACCCCACGTACGAGCCCGCGTCGACTCCCTCCGTGAGACCGATGTCCGCCTCCTGCTGGTCTCGAGCGGACTGCCCGAGCCGGAGGTGAACATCGACATCCTCGACGTCTGCGGCGCGTTCCTGGCTCGCGGCGACCTGGTCTACCGATGGCTCAAGGTGCTGGTGGAGTACGACGGCCGCCACCACGCCGAGGACCCGCAGCAGTGGCAGAAGGACCTGGCTCGCCGTGAGCGGCTCGAGGCGGCCGGATGGATCGTCGTGGTGGTCACCGGCGCCGACCTCGAGGTCCCGGCGAGCGTCGTGCGCCGGGTGTGGCACGCACTGCGGCGTCGAGGACACGACGGACCGGCACCGATCTACGACCGCTATCGGTGGACAACTCTGCGCAATGTGTGAAGGTGAGCACCGGAATCACCCCTGGTTGGGGGCCAGGGCTCACAAATCTGGGGTGGGTGCCCGGGATCAGAGCTTCTCGACGGGCGCGTAGCGGAGCAGGAGCCGCTTGACTCCGGAGGAGCCGAAGTCGACGCTGGCGACGGTGCTGGTGCCCTCTCCCTCCAGCGCGACGACGCTGCCGAGACCGAAGGTGTCGTGCGTGACACGGTCGCCCGGCGCCAGCGACGGGATCTCCCGCGTGCCCTTGCTGGAGCGGGCCGCGACGGCCGAGCTGCGGAAGCTGGGCGACGACGCCGCGGGGCGCCGCGTCCACTGCGACGGCGACTGGGCCTCGCGTCGCCAGTCGACGAGGTGACCGGGCACCTCGTCGAGGAATCGCGACGCCGGGTTGTACGACGGTGCACCCCAGGCCGATCTGCTCGTGGCGCGGGTCAGGTACAGCCGTTCGCGCGCCCGCGTGATGCCGACGTACGCGAGCCGGCGCTCCTCCTGCAGCTCCGCGTTGTCGCCCAAGGACCGCATGTGGGGGAAGACCCCGTCCTCCAGGCCCGTGAGGAAGACCGTCGGGAACTCCAGACCCTTGGCCGTGTGCAGCGTCATGAGCGTGACGACGCCGTCGCCCTCGTCGGGCACGGCGTCCGCGTCGGCCACCAGGGACACCCGCTCGAGGAAGGCCTCCAGCGACCCGGGCGCGAGATCGACGTCGTCGATCCCGGCGAGGCCCGCGTCGACGCCGTCGGCGGCATCGCTCGACGGCGCCTCCTCCGCGGCATCGTCGGGGCCGGCCTCCTCGGGGCTCTGGACCGTGGCCGCGTCCGAGACGAACTCCCGCGCCACGGCGACGAGCTCGGCGAGGTTCTCCACCCGGGTCTCGTCCTGCGGGTCCTTGCTGTTCTCGATGGCGGCCAGGTACCCG
>JBQGDU010000063.1:0-3165 GCA_052039245.1 Aeromicrobium sp.
CGCCAGGGCGAAGCCCAGCAGCACGCTGAGCCAGAAGCCCGGCCCCACGATGGCCGGCAGGGCGAGCCCCGTCCCGAGCGCGCTCAGGGAGGGCGTGAGGACGCCGACGCAGTGGACCACGAGATCCTTGCGTCCGACCTCTCGGCGCCGGATGCCGTCGAACAAGGAGCGGTCGCCGAAGGCGGAGCGCTGCCTGCCGTGCTGCCGTCCCATGCGTGTCCGCCCTCCTCGACGATGCCGCCTGGACGGTATCGGGGGGACGCTACGCGGGTGTTACGTCCGGGTCATGCCCGCGCGTCAGAGCCCCGTGCGACGGCTGAACGCCGCCACGAGGCCCTGGTAGCGCGAGCCGGTGACGCGCACGAGCAGGTCGAGGGCCTTGGCGTCGGCACCCACGAGCACCCGGGCGCGATCCTTCTCCACGGCTTGCAGGATGACCCGCGCCGCACGCTCGGGGGACATGTGCGCGACCTTGTCGAACGAGCGCGCCAGCTGGTCGTGGTCGCGTCCGTCGGCCTGCTCGGCGTTGCGGGCGATGTTGGTCTTGATGCCGCCGGGGTGGACGCACAGCACCTTGACCGGGTGTCCGGCGAGACGCATCTCCTGGCGCAGCGCCTCGGTGTAGCCGCGCACCGCGAACTTGGCCGCGTTGTACGCGCTCTGGCTCGGCACCGCGAGGATGCCGAAGAGGCTGGAGATGTTGATGAGGTGTCCGTCGCCGGAGGCGATCAGGTGCGGCAGGAACAGCTGGGTGCCGTTCGCGACACCGCCGAAGTCGACGTCCATGACACGGTCGAGGTCCTTGAACCCCATCTCCTCGACGGCGCCGGTGTAGGCGATGCCGGCGTTGTTGAAGACCAGGTTCACGCGGTCGAAATGGGTGACGACGTCCTCGACGTACTGCGCGAACTCCTCGCGCTGCGCGACGTCGAGGTGGTCGGCCCGGACCGGTGCGCCCAGGGCGGCGACCTGACGTTCGGTCTCGGCGAGGCCGACCGTGTCGACGTCGCTGATCGCGAGGGAGGCGCCGCGACGGGCGAGCTCGAGGGAGAGGGCGCGACCGATGCCGGAACCGGCACCGGTGACGACGGCGACCTTGTCGGTGAAGGGGGACATGATTCCTCGTTTCCAGATACCGTTGGTATCTGGAATGGGAATCTACACGGCCCGAGCCGTTCGGCTCAAGCCCCTCGTCGCCGCGGCTTGATCCGGACCTCCGGCATCGGCGGTGCCGGGATGACCTTTCCGTCGTGCCCGTCGACGTGCCCGAAGCGGTCCGCCGCGGACTCCCACTCCGCCCGGGCCGCAGCGATCTCCTCGTGGGACCGTCCGATGAAGTTCCACCACATGACGATGTCCTCCTCGAAGGGCTCGCCCCCGATCAGCAGCACCGTGGCGTCGACGTCCGTGGCAACCTCGATCTCGCTGCGGCCGGGCCCGAGGTACTGCAGCTGTCGGTGCGCCACGTCCTTCCCTGCCACGCGGACGTCGACGTCGACGGCCAGGATCCCGTGCTCGAAGGCCGGGTCGACCGGGATGGTGGCTCGACCCGCCTTGACCGACAGCTGTGCGCCGACCAGCGGCGTGTGGGTGCGCGCCGGAGAGGTCTGCCCGTCGAGGGTGCCGACGATGACGATGCCGTTCCAGCACTCCCCCTCGACCCGCGGGAGGTCGGTGACGTGCTCGAAGTCGGCCGCGCCCGCGCGGGTCGCGTCCGGCAGCGCCACCCAGAGCTGGATGCCGTGCATGGGGGCTTCCGGGTCACCGACGGAGAACTCCGAGTGCGAGACGCCGTCACCGGACGTCATGAGGTTGAGCTCTCCCGGCCTCAGCACGACGTCGCTGCCGAGACTGTCACGGTGCCGGATGGTGCCGGCGAGCGGCCAGGTGACCGTCTGCAGGCCGATGTGCGGGTGCGGCAGCACCTCCATCCGCTCGGTGGTGGGGCCGAAGTGGTCGACGAAGCACCAGGCGCCGATCGTCGGAATCTCTCGCTGCGGGAGCGTGCGGCGGACGGTGAGGCCACGCAGGCCGCCGAGAGGGACGTCGCGGGACTCCAGAAGCTGGTCGGCAGGAGGCATGCGACCACTCTAGGTCGGCCCGCGAGACTGGGCCTATCGTCGAGTCGTGCACCTGCCCGACCTGCCCGACGGCGTCCGCGCCGCCACCTCCGACGACGTCCCCGCGATCCTGCGTCTCATCATCGAGCTGGCGCGCTACGAGGAGGCCGAGGACCAGGTGGAGGCCACCGAGCGAGGACTGCGGAACTCGCTGTTCGGTGACGATCCCGTGGCGCACGCACTCGTGGCCGAGGGACCGGGCGGCGACGTCGCCGGACTGGCCCTCTACTACCTGACCTTCTCCACCTGGACCGGCCGGCCCGGAATCCATCTGGAGGACCTCTTCGTGGTGCCGGACGCCCGCGGGACGGGCCGCGGCGAGGCACTCATGTCGGCCCTCGCCCGGATCGCCGCCGACAACGACTTCGGCCGCCTGGAGTGGGACTGCCTGGAGTGGAACGCGCCGTCCATCGGCTTCTACGACAGCCTCGGCGCCGGCACCGTCGGCGGCTGGCTGAGGTACCGCGTCGCCGGGGACCGCCTGCGTGCGCTCGCCGCGCCGGACGACATCCCGACGTGACCTAGATCACAGCATCATCGAGTCGTCCGCGGCGCACTGGAGGGACATGAGTCCCATCGAGCGCGCGTGGCAGCGGATCTTCCCCGAGCACCAGGCCGGCGGCTTCAGCCGCCTCGACCCGACGGTGCAGTTCTACGGACGGGTCAACGCCCTGCTGGGCCCTGACCACACCGTGGTGGACTTCGGTGCGGGACGGGGCCGGTTCATGGACGACGAGGGCTCCTACCGCCGGCGGCTCCAGCTGCTGCGCGGCTCGGTGCGCACGGTGGTCGGCGTCGACATCGACCCCGTGGTCAAGACGAACCCGTCCGTCGACCAGGCGCTCGTGTGGGAGCCGGGCCTCCCGATCGACCTTCCGGACGCGTCCGTGGACCTCGTCCTCTTCGACTACACGTTCGAGCACGTCGACGACCCTCGTGCCGTCGTCACCGAGCTGGAGCGCATCCTCAAGCCGGGAGGCTGGGTCTGCGCTCGCACGCCGAACCGGTGGGGCATCATCGCGCTCGGCGCCCGCCTGGTGCCCAA
>JBQGDU010000064.1:0-14628 GCA_052039245.1 Aeromicrobium sp.
CAACACCGAGGCCAAGGGCTTCGTTCAGCAGGTCATGAACGACGAGCTCGCGGCGTGGCTGGAGCGCAACCCCAACGAGGGCAAGACCATCGTGCGCAAGAGCATGGACGCCGCCGCAGCGCGGATGGCGGCCCGCAAGGCCCGCGACCTCGCCCGCAACCGCAAGGGCTTCCTCGGCAGCGCCGGGCTCCCCGGCAAGCTCGCGGACTGCTCCAGCCGCAATCCCGAGGAGTGCGAGGTCTTCGTCGTCGAGGGCAACTCCGCCGGTGGTTCGGCCAAGAACGGCCGCGACCCCGCCACGCAGGCGATCCTGCCGCTGCGCGGCAAGATCCTCAACGTCGAGAAGGCGCGGATCGACAAGATCCTGCAGAACGCCGAGGTCCAGGCGATCATCTCCGCGCTCGGCACCGGCGTGCACGACGAGTTCGACATCGCCAAGCTGCGGTACCACAAGATCATCCTGATGGCCGACGCCGACGTCGACGGCCAGCACATCTCCACCCTGCTGCTCACCCTGCTGTTCCGCTTCATGAAGCCGCTCATCGACGGCGGGTACGTCTACCTCGCCCAGCCACCGCTGTACAAGATCAAGTGGACCAACGCCACCCACGAGCTGGCCTACTCCGACCGCGAGCGCGACGCACTGCTCGCCGCCGGCGAGGAAGCCGGCCGTCGGCTCCCCAAGGAGGCCCCGGTCCAGCGCTACAAGGGCCTCGGTGAGATGAACGCCGGAGAGCTGTGGGAGACCACCATGGACCCGGAGACCCGCCTGCTCCGCCAGGTCACCCTCGACGACGCCGCCATGGCCGACGAGATCTTCACGACCCTCATGGGAGAGGACGTCGAGCAGCGCCGCAGCTTCATCCAGCGCAATGCCAAAGACGTCCGCTTCCTCGACATCTGATCGGATCGCCACGATGCACGCGCGATGGCGGCGTTTCTCGTCGCTCGCAGGCCAACACCGGGCCAGCTTCGCTCCTCGACCTTGCCCTCGCACGCACCTCGCGGCGTCCGATACCTCTGATGGGATTCAACTGTGACTGACACCCCGATCGAGCGCGACCGCATCGAGCCCGTCGAGCTGCAGGAGGAGATGCAGCGCTCGTACATCGACTACGCGATGAGCGTCATCGTCTCCCGCGCGCTGCCCGACGTGCGCGATGGCCTCAAGCCGGTGCACCGACGCGTGCTGTACGCGATGTTCGACGGCGGGTACCGGCCCGACCGCGGCTTCTCCAAGTGCAGCCGCATCGTCGGTGACGTCATGGGTCAGTACCACCCGCACGGCGACACGGCGATCTACGACACCCTCGTGCGTCTGGCCCAGCCGTGGGTCATGCGGGCGCCGATGATCTCCAGCCAGGGCAACTTCGGCTCGCCGGGCGACGACCCCGCGGCCGCGATGCGGTACACCGAGTGCAAGCTCGCGCCCATCGCGATGGAGATGGTGCGCGACATCGACGAGGACACCGTCGACTTCAAGCCCAACTACGACGGCCGCTCGCAGGAGCCGTCGGTGCTGCCGTCACGCATCCCCAACCTGCTGGTCAACGGCTCGGCCGGCATCGCCGTCGGCATGGCCACCAACATCCCCCCGCACAACCTGCGCGAGGTGGCCGAGGGGGTGCAGTGGGCGCTCGCCCACCCCGATGCCGGCAAGGAGGAGCTGCTCGAGGCCCTGCTGGAGCGGGTCAAGGGACCCGACTTCCCGACCCACGGCCTCATCGTGGGCACCAAGGGCATCGAGGAGATGTACCGCACCGGGCGCGGTTCCATCCCGATGCGCGCCGTGGTGAACATCGAGGAGGACACCAAGGGCCGCATCCAGCTCGTCGTCACCGAGCTGCCGTACCAGGTCAACCCGGACGCCCTGATGCGCAAGATCGCCGACCTCGTGAACACCGGCCGGATGCAGGGCATCTCGGACCTGCGCAACGAGTCCTCGGACCGCGCCGGCATGCGCATCGTGGTCGAGCTGCGCCGCGACGCCGTCGCCCGCGTCGTGCTCAACAACCTGTACAAGCACACCGAGCTGCAGACCAACTTCAGCGCGAACATGCTGGCGCTCGTCGACGACGTGCCGCGCACGCTCACCCTCGACGCGTTCATCACCAACTGGATCGGCCACCAGATCGAGGTCATCCGGCGCCGCACCGCCTACCGGCTGCGCAAGGCCGAGGAGCGGGCCCACATCTTCCGCGGCTACGTCAAGGCACTCGACGCGCTCGATGAGGTCATCGCGCTCATCCGACGCAGCCCCACGGTCGATGAGGCGCGGACCGGGCTGATCGGCCTGCTGGAGATCGATGAGCTGCAGGCCAACGCCATCCTGCAGATGCAGCTGCGCCAGCTGGCGGCGCTGGAGCGGCAGAAGATCATGGACGAGCTGGCCGAGCTGGAGGAGAAGATCGCCGACTTCAAGGCCATCCTCGCCAGCGACGAGCGCCAGCGGTCGATCGTCAGCGAGGAGCTGGCCGAGATCGTCGAGAAGTACGGCGACGACCGGCGGACGCCGATCATCCCCGCCGACGGCGACCTCTCCATGGAGGACCTCATCCCCGACGAGGAGGTCGTCGTCACCATCACTCGCGGCGGGTACGCCAAGCGCACCCGCACGGACCTGTACCGGGTGCAGGGTCGCGGTGGCAAGGGCGTGCGAGGTGCGCAGCTGCGTGACGGCGACTTCGTCGACCACCTCTTCCCGACCACCGCGCACCACTGGATCCTGTTCTTCACCACGGCAGGCCGGGTCTACCGGACCAAGGCGTACCAGCTGCCCGAGGGGGGCCGTGACGCCAAGGGCGGGCACGTGGCCGGGCTGCTGAGCTTCCAGCCGGACGAGGAGATCGCGCAGGTGCTCGCGATCCGCGACTACGACCAGGCGCCGTACCTGGTCCTCGCCACGAAGAAGGGCCTGGTGAAGAAGACGCGCCTCAGCGACTACAACAGCCCCCGACAGGCCGGTGTCATCGCGATCAACTTCCGCGAGGACGACGACGCTCTCATCGGGGCGCAGCTCGTCCACACCGAGGACGACCTCCTGCTCATCTCCAAGAAGGCCCAGGCCATCCGCTTCCGCGCCGACGACGAGCAGCTGCGCCCCATGGGTCGTGCCACGTCCGGCGTCACCGGGATGAAGTTCCGCGCCGACGACGAGCTCCTGTCCATGACGGTCATCCGGCGCGAGCACACCGAGCAGGCCACGGAGGACGTCGCCGACGAGGACAAGCTGTACGTGTTCACCGTCACCGACGGTGGCTACGCCAAGAAGACCGAGATCGAGCAGTACCGGCTCCAAGGCCGTGGCGGTCTGGGCATCAAGGCCATGCAGATCACCGAGAACCGGGGTGAGCTCGTCGGTGGTCTCGTGCTCAAGGACAGCGACGACGTCATCTCCGTCACCGCCTCCGGGCAGGTCACTCGCAGCCTCGTTGCCGGAGTTCCTTCCAAGGGACGTGGCACGATGGGGGTGAGTTTCGTGAAGTTCAAGGGAGACGACCGCGTCGTCACGATCGCCCGCAACACCGAGATCACACCCGAGGACGAGACGGAATCCACCGACACCGAAGACGCACCTGAGGACCGGACCGACGAGGGGCAGGCCGAGTGAGCACCAGCAACCAGCAGAAGCCGCAGGGCCCAGGCGACGTGGAGCACACCCAGAAGCTGCCGCGCGCCGAGAAGTCGTCGTCCTCGCGGACCTCCACGGGCGCCTCCCCGGCCTCGCGATCGGTCGCGGGGTCCGGGACGGAGACCGCCGCGGCGAGCCCCAAGCCGGCCGCCAAGAGGAGTCCGAAGAAGGCACCGGCCAAGAAGGCCACCTCGGGCCAGCCCACCACCGTCGGCGAGAAGCTCGCGGCGGACGCGGCCTCGAAGACGTCCACTCCCGCCGGGACCGACGACGCGGACACCTCGACCTCCACGGAGAAGCAGGAGGCCAAGAACGAGAAGACGGCCGGAGCCGCCGCCAAGGGCTCCTCCTCCGACACGTCGGCCAAGGTGGCCGGCGCGGGGGCATCCGGTGCCGCCGCCAAGAAGGCAACGACCAAGGGTGCCGGAAGCTCCTCGGCCAAGAAGAGCTCGTCGCCGTCCGCACGCTCGGACTCCCCTGCCAAGCCGAAGGAGTCCCCGATGACCGCGCGGGACTACGCGCGCACCACCGGCGGTGGGGTCGACTCCACCTCGGTGATCCCGGCGGTGCGGGACGAGCCGAAGACGGCTGCGCCGGCGCCGGCCGTCACCCCGGCGAGCGGGTCGGAGCGCAGCGCGCGCCTGCGTCTGGTGCACATCGAGCCGTGGTCGGTCACCCGGCTCGCGTTCGTGGTCTCCGTCGCCCTGATGATCGTCTCCGTCGTGGCGGTGGCCATCTTCTGGCTGGTCCTCGACCTCGCGGGTGTGTGGGAATCCCTGAACGGCACGATCACCAACGTCCTGAGTGACGGCGAGGCGGGATTCGACCTCACCGACTACCTCGGCCTCGGACGTCTGCTGGGGCTCACGCTCCTGCTCTCGGCGATCAACGTCATCGTCATGACGATGATCGCGACCATCGCAGCGCACCTGTACAACCTCGCGGCTCAGCTGCTCGGCGGGGTCGACGTCACGTTCTCCGACCAGTGAGTCCAGCCCACGTCGGCCCGATTCGGCGGTCCCGGGGTGGGTGGGGTAATGTTCAGCGCTGTTGCGGGCCTATAGCTCAGCTCGGTTAGAGCGCTTCCCTGATAAGGAAGAGGTCGCTGGTTCAAGTCCAGCTAGGCCCACCACGGCAGGACCGATGAAGGAGATCGCATGAAGAAGATCATCGCCGTCGGACTCGCCGCCGCCGGCATCGCATGGGCCGTCGCCCGACGGTCCGACAAGCCGGCGGATGTCTGGGCCCAGGCCACCGACCCGGTCTGATCCCACCCGAGGGGCTATGGCGCAATTGGTAGCGCACCTGCTTTGCAAGCAGGGGGTTAGGGGTTCGAGTCCCCTTAGCTCCACCAGACCAGAGACCAGAGACCAGAAGGTCGCCTTCACACCGATGACGTCACCGGTCTGAGTCCCCGGATGAGTCCGTCCGTCCTCGATGCCGGACAGCGAGGTTCTCCACAGTGGGTCGGGGGAGCAGCCGAACGGTGCCCACGGTCGCCGTCGACTGCTCGCGATCGGCGATGAGCTGCTGAAGGACCCGTGGTTCCACGGATTCGGCGGAGCGTGTGCAGCGCATAGCGTCGAGCTGATCACACCGTCGGGGGACGGTCCCCCGACGAGGAACCACGATCAGGGAGACCAGATGACTCATCACCTCAAGCGTTGGTCGGCTCGCGGAGCGGCCGCGGCCGGACTCGCGGTCGGCGCGATGGTGCTCGGCGCCGGAGCAGCGAGCGCGACCGACTTCCCGGACGGCTCGCACGCCGGTCAGACCGCCTACGGCCAGACGGGGGACTCCGTGGTGACCTACCAGTGGAGCGGCAGCTCCTGGGGCGCGGTCTCGTGCACGCCCTTCTACCTCATGATGCTCTGACCGACCCGGCGCGTTCCCGGGGCGAACCCCGTCGGCACCAGCCGGCGGGGTTCGCTCGTGCTCGGGGCCACGGACCACCGGACGAACTGACGGCCGGGTTGTCCCCACCTGTGGGTGAGTCTGTGGAGAATCACAGCGGTGTCATTCGACTGAGGCCCGGAACGATGGGGAACGTCCCCAGGTGTGGGCAAGACTGTGGACGAATGACACCCATGTGATTCGTCGGGTCGTGGGTCGACGCCCGCGGGGCGGTGTGCTGGTTCGTCCGATAGCGTCGACGGTGAGCCACAGCACACCACAGGAGGAGCCATGCCGCAGTCCGTGAAGGGCGTCGTCGCCCGTGCCAAGGGCGAGCCCGTCACCGTGGAGACGATCATCATCCCCGACCCCGGGCCGGGAGAGGCGGTCGTGCAGATCCTCACCTGCGGGGTGTGCCACACCGACCTGCACTACCGCGAGGGCGGTATCAACGACGAGTTCCCGTTCCTGCTCGGCCACGAGGCCACCGGTGTCGTCGAGTCGGTCGGCGACGGGGTCACCGAGGTCGGGCCCGGTGACCGGGTCATCCTGAACTGGCGAGCGGTGTGCGGTCAGTGCCGGGCGTGTCAGCGAGGCCGGCCCTGGTACTGCTTCGACACGTTCAACGCCGAGCAGCCGATGACGCTCGAGGACGGGACGGCGCTCTCTCCCGCGCTCGGCATCGGCGCCTTCGCCGAGAAGACTCTCGTCGCCGCCGGCCAGTGCACCAAGGTCGATCCGGAGGCCGATCCGGCCGCGGTCGGTCTCCTGGGCTGTGGCGTCATGGCCGGAGTCGGCGCCGCCATCAACACCGGCCACGTCGAGCGCGGGGACAGCGTCGCGGTGATCGGCTGCGGCGGCGTCGGTGCGGCCGCGGTGGCCGGAGCCGCGGTGGCCGGAGCCGCCAAGGTCATCGCCATCGACCTCGACCCGCGCAAGCTCGAGTGGGCCTCGAACCTCGGCGCCACGCACACCATCGACGCGTCCTCGGTGGACGTCGTGGAGGCGTTGCAGGAGCTCACCGGCGGATTCGGTGCCGACGTGGTGATCGACGCCGTCGGACGCCCCGAGACCTGGAAGCAGGCCTTCTACGCTCGCGACCTGGCGGGCACCGTGGTCCTCGTCGGTGTCCCGACGCCGGACATGGAGCTGCCGGACATCCCGTTGCTCGACTTCTTCGGGCGCGGCGGTGCCCTCAAGTCCAGCTGGTACGGCGACTGCCTGCCAAGTCGCGACTTCCCGATGCTCGTCGACCTGTACCAGCAGGGCAAGCTCGACCTCGACGCGTTCGTCACCGAGCGGATCGGCATCGACGACATCGAGGCGGCGTTCACGAAGATGCACGACGGCGACGTCCTGCGTTCGGTGGTGGAGCTCTGATGGCGCCCGCGGCTCAGGTCACCAAGGTCGTCACGTCCGGGCAGTTCGAGCTCGACGGCGGAAGCTGGGACGTCGACAACAACGTCTGGCTCGTCGGCGACGACTCCGAGGTGATCGTCATCGACGCACCCCACGACGCCGAGGCGATCCTCGGGGCGGTCGCCGGGCGGACGGTGCTGGCCGTCGTGCTCACCCACGGTCACAACGACCACGTCAACGCCGCCGTGGCGGTGGCCGAGGCGACCGGCGCCCGCACCTACTTCCCGCCGGACGACCGGATGCTGTGGGACGCGGAGAACGACGCCCCGCCCGATGAGGACCTGGTCGATGGACAGACGTTCACGGTGGCCGGCAGCACCCTGCGCGCCATCCACACGCCGGGCCACTCACCCGGCAGCACCTGCCTGTACTCAGAAGACCTGGGCGTGCTGTTCTCCGGCGACACACTGTTCAGCGGAGGCCCCGGCGCGACCGGACGCAGCTACTCCAGCTTCGAGACCATCGTCGAGTCCATCCGGACGAAGCTGCTGACCCTGCCGCCGGAGACGATCGTGCACACGGGCCACGGCGACGACACCTCCATCGGCGCAGAGGCACCCCATGTGCAGGAGTGGCTCGACCGCGGCCACTGACGCCGAGTGGCGCAGGTAGGTCGCCGAGTGGCGCAGATCCGAGCGACCCGCCGTCTCACTTTCGCGAGACTGCGCCACTCGCGGGGGTGGGGGCGGGAGTCAGGAGCGGCGGCGCCAGAGCAGGATGCCGACACCGGCCACTGCGGCGGCGGCCAGGACGACGGCGACCCGGCGGGCCCGCTCGTCGGTGGCCCGTGCCTTGACGTCCGCCACCGCGTCCTTGGCGTGTGCCTTGACGTCGAGCTTGTCGCTCAACGCGTCGACGTCCTGAGCGAGGTTCTCGCGGGCCTGGGCGAGCTGGTCCTCCAGCTCCGAACGGTTGCTCACGGATCTACCCTCTCTCGGTCCTTCACGATGGCGACATCCTCCTGCACGCTCTCCACGCGCTCCTTGGGCGGGTCAGCGGCCTTGCCGAGGCTGGACTTGCCGAAGAAGGCGGCGAGTCCGGCGACCAGGAACAGGCAGGACGCGACGAACACGGCCGCCAGCCACGGCTCGAACGGTCCGGACGCCAGGGCCAGGATGGCCGCGGCGAGCAGGGCTCCGATCCCGTACAGCGCCAGGATCCCAGCGAGTCCGAACGACCCGGCGCCGATGCCGACCCGCTTGCCGGTCTGGGCGAGGTCGTCCTTCGCGAGGGCGATCTCGGTCCGCACGATCGTGCCGATCTCCTCGCTCGCGCGGGCGATCAGCTCACCGGTCGATGCCGACTCGCTCCCCCGGTCCTCCTCGGGGGCCGTCACAGGTTCTTGTTCGGGTCGAGGTCCCCGGCCGTGGGGGGTGCCGTGACCGCCGGTGAGGTGGGCGTGCTCGGCGGGAGCGGCGCGGAGCGCTCGCCCGGCGAGGGCGCGGCAGGGTCGCCCACGCCCTGGGGCGGGGCGCCGGCGTCGGCGAGGTCGGCCAGCGGGTCGGCGACGGAGTCGTCACCGGAGAGCTTCTCCGAGACCTTCTCGCTCGCCGCCGAGGCGGCGTCGGAGACCTTCTCGGTGACCGTGGAGCCGGCCGAGGACGCCGCCTCGGCCATCTTCTCGCCCGCAGCTCCCGCGGCGTGCTTCGCCGCACTCGTGGCCTCGTCGACTCCCTGCTGCACCGGCGGGGAGTTCCAGACCTTCGAGGACTGCTCACGAATCTGTTCGTAGCGCTCGCGTCCGGCCCGGGCTCCCAGCACGTATCCGGCCACGCCTGCGGCCACCACCAGCAGCTTGTTCACGATCATCACTCCCCTGTCGTCGAGATCTCTCCCCACGATCCTGCCTGACTTCGGCAGAAGTCTCATCTCGAGGTCGAGGAACGGACCTTCGGGCCACCGCTGTCCGCGTTCGCGAATGCTCAGACGGCGGCGCGAAGTCGCCCGGTCAGGGCGAGGGCGTGGTCGCGAGCCAGCTCGTGCGATCGCTCGAGCTGCTGACGGGCGAGATCTCGCAGCTCGGCCATCTGTGGAGTGGACTCCGCGAGGGTCAGCTCGGTCTCGACCACCGCGAGGTCCAGGCCCCACACGTCGCCCAGGATGCGACGCTTCCAGTCGGTGGCGTGGTCCCAGCCGGCACGGGGCGTGCCCTCCCCGTACCCACCCCCACGTGCGGTGACGAGCAGCGCCGGCCGCCCCTGCAGTGCCGTCGAGCCGGGGCTCAGGCGGGGATCGGAGATGAGCACGTCGACCCACGTCTTGAAGTGCTGCGAGACGCCGAAGTTGTACAGCGGGGAGGCGATGACGAGCAGGTCGGCCTCGAGCACCTCGTCGGCGAGCGCGCGGGCCGTGCCCACCGGCCCGGATCCTCCCTCGCGGTCGACGGTGAACGTGGAGGCGGCCCAGACGTCAGCGGGCACGGGATCGGTGCCGACGTCGCGACGCACGACCCGCGCATCGGGGATCTCGGCGAGGAGGGTCGCCTCCGCCGTGTCGGCGACCGAGCGGGTCACCGACCCGTCCTGGCGGATGCTCGCGTCGAGGCGGAAGATCGAGGTCATGAGAGGTCTCCTTGGTGATGCCGATGATCGGTAATACCGATGATCGTACATCACGATGAATGAGACTCCCGGTAGAGTGGTGACGTGACGAGCGCGACGGACCGGACCGACCCCTCGGTCGACCTCGGCCAGGCGCTGGGGGCGGTCCTGCGGGCGTACACCCTGGCCGCACGCGACGTGGCCTCCGACGTACCCGGCGGTCCCCGCGGCTACCAGATCCTCGCGGTGGCCACGAGTGGTGACTGCCGGAACCAGGCGGGCGTCGCCGAGGTCCTCGGCATCGATCGCACGGTGATGACCTCGCTCGTCGACGGTCTGGAGTCCGCCGGCCTCGTCGAGCGTCGACCCGACCCTGCCGATCGTCGTGCCCGCCAGATCGTGCTCACGGCCGGCGGCCGACGCACGTTGCGCCGCGTCTCCGACCGCATCGACGACGTGGAACGAGACCTGCTCGCACCCCTCACGGGCCAGGAGGCCAGTGAGCTGAGGCGACTGCTCGCCAAGGTCAGAGGCCCGGCAGCACCGGCGGACTCCGGCGTCGCGACGGTGCAGGCCTGCACCGAGCACGGCTGACCGGCAGTGCTCGAGCGCGGTCCGCTCAGGCGTCCTCGCGGCCCGGTGTCATCGCCCAACCGATCGTCCGCGTGGCCATGACGCCGGCGGCGCGGACGGCGGTCGCCTCGGTGACGGGGAGCCAGGGCAGCCGAAGCGGCCACCGAGTCCAGAGCGGCAGCAGCCCGACGCCGGCCGACGCCAGCAGACCGTACGGTGCGCGGAGCGCGATGGGCACAGGTGGATGCACGAGGAGGAACCGGGCCGTGCGACGGGCGGCGGGTGTCGAGGACAGGTCGGGACGGAAGGCCGCGAGCGAGGACTCCAGCTCCGCCACGGACGTCGGCACGACATCGGCGCCGAGTGCTCGCCCGATGACGGCGGTCTCTGCGACGTAGGCATCACGGCCGGACGGGTCCAGGGGTCGGCGACCGTACCGGTCGTGCGCCCGCAGGAAGCTGTCGACCTCGGCGACGTGCACCCAGCGCAGGAGCTCGGGGTCGTCGGCGCGGTACCGGCGGCCGTCCGGGGCGACACCCTCGATGCGTGAGTGGACCGCGCGCACGACCGCTATCGCCCGGTCGGCATCGCTCGTCGTGCCGAACGTCGTCTCGGCCAGGAAGGCGCTCGTCCGGTTCAACCGACCCCACGGGTCACCGCGGAACCCCGAGTGCTGGTCGACGGCGGCCATGGCCAGCGGATGCAACGACTGCAGGAGCAGTGCGCGGATGCCGCCGACGAACATCGAGGCGTCGGCGTGGACGCGTCCGATGGCGGAGTCCGGTGCGAAGCGTCGCGGACCCGGAGCCCCGTGGATGCGCTCACGGCGAGCGGGGCCCTCGTCTCCTGCGACGCGCTCGAAGATGAGCTCGCCCAAGGACGTCCGCAGGTCCATCGGCCCCAGCTGCATTCGCCCAGTCTGCCCGCACCGCGCGGTTCCCACATGGCGACGCCCCCCGTGGCAGGGCCTCCGGGGGGCGCTCGCCGGGCGTGCGGACGGGCCGCCGCCCGATCAGCTCGGTGGAGGCGAACGGGAGAGGACACCTCGAGGTCGGGAGAATCTCGGGTCACTCGGGCTGACGAGTGCTCCCAGTATGAGCCCGCCGGGTGTCGGTGCGCGGCAGGAGAAGGTCCTGTCTTCGTCGGGACCGTGGTCCTGACCCGAAGGAACCATCTTTCCCCGAAACGCCGCGGCCTGCAGGCTGGGTCGGACTAGGCTCCGATGTCGGGAGGGAGCGATGATGCAGCGAGGAGGCGTCCCGTCGGAGCGGCTGAGGAGCCTGCTCGACGCGGTCGTGGCGATGGCCGCCGACCTGACCCTCGACGGTGCCCTGCAGAGCATCGTGGACTCCGCGAGCGAGCTCGTCGATGCCGAGTACGGCTTCCTCGGGGTGCTCGACGGCACGTCGAACCGCCGCCTCGGCACCTTCGCCGTCCATGGACTCGACGAGGCGCACCAGACGATGATCGGAGGGCTGCCCGAGGGCCGCGGAGTGCTGGGCTTCGTGATCGACCATCCCGAGCCCATCCGCGTCGAGCGCCTCGCGGACCACCCGCACCGTGCCGGGTTCCCCCTGCGCCACCCGGACATGACGTCGTTCCTCGGCGTGCCGATCCGCATCCACGGCGCCGTCTTCGGCAACCTCTACCTCACCAACAAGCGGTCCGCGGAGGGTTTCTCGGAGACGGACGAGGAGATCGCCGAGGCGCTCGCCGCCGCGGCGGGCGTCGTCATCGAGAACGCTCGGCTCTACGAACAGGTGGAGAGTCGTGGCCGTTGGCTCGAGGCGACGGCCGACATCGCCACCGCGATGCACAAGCCGATGTCACGGGCGGCGGCGCGCCAGATCATCGTCGAGCGGGCGAGGGACGTCGCGCGGGCCGACGCCGCTGCCCTGCTCGTGCCCGACGCGCAGGGTCGTCAGGTCATCACGGCGGTCACCGGCGTCACGCGCGACATCGCCGGCAGGGAGGCGACGATGCCGTGGGTGGATCGCATCGTCGCGTCCGGGGAGCCCGCCGTGAGCCACGACATCGCCTCCGACGATCAGGTACCGCCCGCGGTGCTGCAGACGCTGCCGGAGCTGCGGGCACTGCACGGCCAACCGCTCCCGCTCGAGGAGGGCACGGCGGTCCTGGTGCTGGGCTGGACCGAGGGCCACCAGAGCCGAGCAGCCAGTCTGGACCCCACGCTCCCGCGCGGGTTCGCGCAGCAGGCGGCGCTGGCCCTGCAGGTCGTCCGGGCCCGTGAGAGTGCGTCGCGGCTGGCCGTCTTCGAGGACCGCGACCGCATCGGCCGGGACCTGCACGACCTCGTCATCCAGCGGCTGTTCGCGGTGGGGCTCACCCTCGACAGCACCGCCCGGTCCGTGGACCCGGCGACGGCGGAGCGCCTCGCCACCGCCGTCGACAACCTGGACCTGACCATCAAGGAGATCCGCCGCACCATCTTCGACCTCACCTCCCCGGCGGTGCCGACGCTCATGCGCGAGGAGATCGAGCAGATCGCCCAGGAGGCGGAACGCCTTCTGGGCTTCGCACCCCACGTCCGCCTCGTCGGCGACGTCGACCGGCTCGTGCCCGGCATGGTCGCCGAGCAGCTGGTGGCGGTCCTGCACGAGACGACGTCGAACGTCGTGCGTCACTCCGGTGCCACTCGGCTCGATCTTCTCCTGGACGTCTCCGACGGGGAGTCCGTCGTGCTCGAGGTGACCGACGACGGGCGTGGTCTCGCCGAGGACGAGCTGCTCGGGAACGGTCTGCGCAACCTGCGCCACCGTGCCAGGAACCTGGACGGGCACTGCGACTTCTCCCGGCCGCGCGGCGGCGGCCTCCGGGTCCGTTGGAGCGTCCCGAGGGAGTCTCGTGGGTACTGACGTGCGGGTCTTCCTGCTCGACGACCACGAGATCGTGCGTCGTGGGATCCGAGACCTCCTGGAGTTCCACGACGGTCTCACCGTGGTCGGCGAGGCGGGCACCGCGGCCGAGGCCACCGAGGCGATCGTGCGGCTCCGCCCCGACGTCGCCGTCCTGGACGCGCGCCTCCCGGACGGGTCCGGGATCGAGGTGTGCCGCGACGTCCGGGCTGCCGACCCGTCGATCGCCGTCGTGATCCTGACGTCCTACGACGACGACGAGGCGCTCTTCTCCGCCATCATGGCCGGCGCCGCCGGGTACGCGTTGAAGCAGATCCGCGGCAACGACCTCGTCGACGCGGTGCGGCGCGTGGCCGACGGTCAGTCGTTGCTCGACCCCGCAGTGACCGCCCGGGTGCTCGAGCGGATCCGCAGCGGACCGGAGCCGGCGGAACCGTTCGGCGAGCTGAGCCAGCAGGAGCGCCGCGTGCTCGACCTCATCGGCGAGGGCATGACGAACCGGGAGATCGCCGAGGAGATGTTCCTCGCCGAGAAGACGGTGAAGAACTACGTCACGACACTGCTCGCCAAGCTGGGTCTTCAGCGACGGACGCAGGCGGCGCTCATGGTGCAGCGCCACCGCCCGCGGGAGGATCCCCGGGGCGACCGTCGGGTCTGACGTCGTCGGACGCCGTCGGACGTCGCGCTCAGTCCCCGATGCGGGCCCCGGTCCCGGGATGGAAGAGGTGCAGCGCCGCGCCGGTGTGCCGGAGTCGGACGGTGTCACCGAGACGTGCCGGGTTGCGCTCGAGCGAGCGGGCCACGAACGTCGTGCCGTCCGTGGTGCTGGCGTGCACGTACGACTCGCTGCCCAGCTCCTCGACGAGGTCCACGCGGGCCGAGATCGTGCCGTCGTCGGCGAGCTCGAGGTGCTCGGGGCGCAGTCCCACCGTGACCCGGTCGACGTCCGCCGATCGGAGGGCGTCGAGCTGGTCGGCGGGCACCGGGAGCATCGAGCCGTCGATGCGCAGGCCGTCGGACTCGAGGGCGGCGTCGAGCAGGTTCATCGCGGGTGAGCCGATGAAGCCCGCCACGAAGAGGTTGGCCGGGCGGTCGTAGAGCTCTCCGGGCGTCGCGAACTGCTGGAGCTTCCCGTCGCGCAGAACGGCGACGCGGTCGCCCATCGTCATGGCCTCCACCTGGTCGTGGGTGACGTAGACGGTGGTGGTGCCGAGCCGGCGCTGCAGCGCGGCGATCTGCGTGCGGGTCTGCACGCGCAGCTTGGCGTCGAGGTTGGAGAGCGGCTCGTCCATGCAGAAGACCTGCGGCTCGCGGACGATGGCCCGGCCCATGGCGACCCGCTGACGCTGACCGCCGGACAGCTTGGCCGGCTTGCGGTCGAGGTACTCGGTGAGGTCGAGCAGCTCGGCCGCCTCCTCGACCTTGCGGCGTCGCTCGTCGGCCGGGACTCCGCGCATCTTCAGCGCGAAGCCCATGTTCTCGGCCACGGTCTTGTTGGGGTACAGCGCGTAGTTCTGGAAGACCATGGCGATGTCCCGGTCGCGCGACGGGACGCCCACCATGTCCTCACCGCCGATGCGGATCGTGCCCTCGTCGATGTCCTCCAGTCCGGCGAGCATCCGTAGCGCGGTGCTCTTGCCCGAACCGGACGGACCGACCAGCACGACGAACTCGCCGTCCTCGATCTCGAGGTCGA
>JBQGDU010000065.1:0-7058 GCA_052039245.1 Aeromicrobium sp.
GGGGGGGGCCCGCCCCCGGTGGACCCGACCCGATCCCTGCACACGAACGGAGGAGGTGAACCGTGGACGCACTGATCGACAACTGGGAGCTGATACTCCGAGGATTCTGGAAGACCGTGCAGCTCTTGGCTGCTTCCGGGCTCATGGCGCTCGTCCTCGGGACCCTCGTGGGCATCGCCCGGGTCAGCCCGGTGGCCGTTCTTCGCGGCACAGCGGTGGTCTGGGTCACGGTCTTCCGCAACGTCCCGCTGCTCATCCTCCTGTTCTTCACGTACTACGCGCTGCCCCCGCTCGGCGTCGACTTCGGGTACTTCTGGATGGCGACGCTCGCGATGGGTCTGTACACGTCCTCCTTCGTGGCCGAGGCGATCCGATCCGGCATCAACGGCGTGGGGGTCGGTCAGGCCGAGGCCGCTCGCTCGATCGGCATGCCGTTCACCCAGACGATGGGACAGGTGGTCCTCCCCCAGGCCTTCCGGCTCGTCGTGCCCCCGATGGCGAGCGTGTTCATCGCCCTCACCAAGAACACGTCACTGGCAGCAGGCTTCGGCATCGCCGAGGCGACGTTCCGGCTCAGCGGCGGACTGCGTGACTTTCCCGGTGACCGCTGGTTCCTGTTCGGCGGGATCGCACTCGGCTACATCATCATCGTCGAGATCATCTCGTTCGGGGCCAATCGACTCGAACGCCGATGGGCGGTGTCCTGATGAGCTCAGTACTGTTCGACGTCCCCGGCCCGAAGGCGCGGGCACGCAACCGCGTCATCGGCGTCGTCTGGGTCCTGACGCTCGCGGTCCTCCTCGCGCTCGCCGTCTGGCAGCTCTACGAGAAGGATCAGTTCACGGCCCGCCAGTGGGAACCGTTCGTCACCCCGAACCTGATGATGCTCCTGCTGGAGGGCCTGGGCTGGACCGTCCTCGCGGCGGTGCTCGCGATCATTCCGGCAGTCCTCTTCGGACTCGTCCTCGGCGTCGGCAAGCTGTCCGACCATGCGGCCGTGCGCTGGCCGTCGTGGCTCGTGGTGGAGTTCTTCCGCGCCGTGCCCCTGCTGATGTTGATCATCTTCATCTGGAGCCTGCGCGGGTTCCCGCGTGGTGACCTGCTCGCCCTCGTCGTCGGCCTCATCCTCTACAACGGCTCGGTCCTGGCCGAGATCTTCCGCGCGGGCATCAACGCCGTGCCCAAGGGACAGGCCGAGGCCGCGTACGCCGTCGGGATGCGCAAGTCGCAGGTGATGCGGATCGTCCAGCTCCCGCAGGCGATCAAGATCATGCTGCCGTCGATCGTCAGCCAGTGCATCGTCGCACTGAAGGACACCAGCCTCGGCTTCTACGTGCTGGCTCCGGGACTCACCTACGCCGGACGCGAGCTGTGGCGATCCTTCAACAACTACCTCGCCGTGGCGATCGTGCTGGGCCTCATCTACATCATCCTCAACCTGCTGCTCACGATGCTGGCCAACTACCTGCAGAAGCGGTACAGCAGCTCCGAGGAGGGCGTCGGCGAGGTGCAGATCGTCGCCGGTCAGGTGCAGTCCGACCTGGCCGGCGGGTACTCCGCGTCGGGCCGCTGACGCTGGCAGGTCGCCGCCGGTCAGCTCTTGGGGGACTTCGTCGTCACCCACAGGTGGATGGTGCCCTCCACCGTGACCGTGCCGTCGGGGAGCGCCGCCTGCACCGTCACGGGGACGTCGGGGCCGTTCGCCCAGTCCTCGGGCGTGGAGGTGGCGGTGCAGGTGAGCGGGCCGTCGGACTTGGCGACGTACCGCACGTCCATGCCCTTGGGCAGCCAGCGCGAGTCCGCCGGACACGTGGCCTCGGCCAACAGACCCATCGCAGCCTCCAGACCGTTGCAGGCCGCGATGGCGTGCACCGTGCCGATGTGGTTCTGCACGCTGCGGCGCTTCGGGATCCGCACCTCGCCGCGGTGTGGGGCCATGTCCCGGACCATCAGGTGGATGGAGGAGAAGTAGGGGGCCTTCTGCCCGTAGGCGATGGAGAACAGCCGCTTCCCCTGCGGCAGGGCGGTCATCTTCTGGTAGAGCGCATACGTCGAGGCCATGGCCGGGAGTCTAGATCTGTGACAGTGATGGTGTCAGCATCGGGTCGGTCACACCCGGCTCAGGCGAGGACGGCGGCTCGCACACACAGCACGTCGGGTAGGTGGGACCGGATCTCCTGCCACGTGGCGCCCTCGTCGCCGCTGGCCCAGACAGCACCGTGCCTGGTTCCGACGTACAACCCCAGCGGACTCGCCGTGTCGGTGCAGAACGCATCACGCAGCACCACCGTGTAGGCCTCCTCCGGCAGTCCCGTGGCCGCTTCGGTCCACGACCCACCGGCATCGTCCGAACGCCACACGGCAGGCTTGCCGTCGGGCGGGAAGCGCTCGATGTCGGCCACGAGCGGGAACACGAACACGGTGCCGGGTCGATGCGGGTGGGCGACGATCGGGAAGCCGAAGTCGGCGGGCAGGCCGTCGGCGATCGAGCGCCACGAGCGTCCGGCGTCGTCGGAGCGGTACACCCCGCCGTGGTTCTGCGCGTAGAGCCGGTCCGGATCACCGGCGTCGACGGCGACCTTGTGCACACACTGCCCGTACTCCGGCGACTCCCCCGGGATGAACTCTGCGCCGATGCCGCGGTTGAACGGTGTCCAGGTGGTGCCGCCGTCCTCGGTGCGATAGACCCCACCCGTGGACATCGCGACCGTGACGGAGCTCCGATCGTGCGGGTGCGGCTCGACCGTGTGGATGGCCTGCCCTCCGCCCCCTGGCGCCCACGAGGGTCGGTGCGGATGCTCCCACAGGGCGCGGATCAGCTCGAAGGACTCGCCACCGTCAGACGATCGGAACAACGCCGACGGCTCCGTCCCGGCCCACACCACGCCCGGCTGGTCCGCAGGCGCCGGCCTCAGCTGCCAGACACGCTCGAGCGCCACGCCCGTGTCGGCCGGGAAGCGCACCGCCCCACCGGGCGTCTCCTCCCACGTGATGCCGAGGTCGTCGGAGCGGAAGACCTGCGGTCCCCAGTGAGGGCTCGTCGCCCCGACGAGGAGCCGAGGCGCATCGGGCCGGTCGTCGACGGCGACGGCGTAGACCTCCTCCATCGGGAACCGTGGCGCATCCCAGGACCATCGCACCCGATGCTCGTCCGACCTGCCGATGAAGAGACCTTTGCGGGTGCCGACCAGGACCAATGACGTCGCCATGGGACCACTCCCTACATATTCCTATCCGGAATAGTAGGGTAGGCGCATGACCGCGGAGCTGTCCATCACGTCGTACGCCCTCATGGGGCTGCTGGCGTTGGATCACCAGACCCGCGAGGAGGGCCTGACCGGCTACGAGCTGAAGCAACGGGCCGATCGGACCATGCGCTTCTACTGGGTCTCCCCCGCCATGAGCCAGATCTACACCGAGCTCGATCGTCTGGCCGAACGCGGCCTCGTCGACACCTCCGACGCCACGGAAGGCAGACGCAAGGCGCGCCGGTTCACCCTCAACGACGCAGGACAGGGCGCGTTGCTGGAGTGGCTCGCCACCCCGCCCGACGACCCGGTGCCCGTGCTCAAGCACCCCGTGGCCCTGCGCCTCATGCTCGGCGCCATGACGACGCCCGACGCCATCATGGGCATCCTCGATGACTATCTCGAACAGCTCGAGGCTCGCCGCGAGGACCTGCAGCAGGTACGCGACTTCCTGGCGGACCGCGAAGAAGTCCGTTACCCCGCCCGCGTGGCCGAGTGGGGCTTGGCCTACTTCGACTCCGAGCGCGAGATCACCGAGCGGATCCGTCGCGACGTGCACAAGCGCGGCTGAGCCGCGCGCTGCGCGACTACACCGACTCCACGGGGAGCGGCTCGGCGTCGAGCTCTTCTCGGACGACATCGAACGCCACCTGCGCCGAGTAGCCCTTGCGGGCGAGCATGCCGGTGAGACGACGGATCCGCGTGGAGTCGTCCAGGCCCTGCAAGGAGCGAAGCTTCTTCTGCACCAGCCGATGTGCCGTCTCACGCTCGCTGTCCGGGTCGACGTCGGCGAGAACCTCCTCGATGACGTCGGCGTCGACACCCTTGCGACGCAGCTCCATGGACAGCACCGAGCGCGCCGTGCCCTTGCTACGACGTCTCGACTCCACCCACATGCGGGCGAAGCGTTCGTCGTCGATCAGGCCGACCTCGGTGAACCGATCCAGCAGACGCTCGGCCAGCTCGTCCTCGACGTGCTTCTTGGCCAGCGCCTGAGCGAGCTCGCCCCGGCTGTGCTCGCGCATCGCGATGCGACGCTCAAGCACGGCCCGGGCGGCCGCCTCAGGATCCTTGACGTCTCCCGATGGCATCAGAACACCCTGTCCGATCAGAACTCGGTGGCCGGGAGGTCGCCGCCGTCGGCGAATCCGTCCTCGGCCGGTTCGTCGACCACGGGCCCGACACCCAGGTGCTCCTTGATGCGCTTCTCCAGCTCCTCACCGAGGTCCGGGTTGTCACGCAGGAACTGTCGAGCGTTCTCCTTGCCCTGGCCGAGCTGGTCGCCCTCGTAGGTGTACCAGGCACCGGCCTTGCGCACGAAGCCCGCCTCGACGCCGAGGTCGATGAGGCTGCCCTCGCGGCTGATGCCCTGGCCGTACATGATGTCGAACTCGGCCTGCTTGAACGGCGGGGCCATCTTGTTCTTGACCACCTTGACGCGGGTGCGGTTGCCGACCATGTCGGTGCCGTCCTTGAGCGTCTCGATGCGGCGCACGTCCAGTCGGACGGAGGCGTAGAACTTCAGCGCCTTGCCACCGGTGGTGGTCTCCGGCGAGCCGAACATGACGCCGATCTTCTCGCGCAGCTGGTTGATGAAGATGGCGGTGGTGCCGGAGCCGTTGATGGCACCGGTCATCTTGCGCAGCGCCTGGCTCATCAGACGGGCCTGCAGACCGACGTGGGAGTCGCCCATCTCGCCGTCGATCTCCGCGCGCGGCACGAGCGCGGCCACGGAGTCGATGACGATGATGTCGAGCGCTCCGGAGCGGATCAGCATGTCCGCGATCTCCAGCGCCTGCTCACCGGAGTCGGGCTGGGAGATCAGCAGGGCATCGGTGTCGACACCGAGCTTGCGGGCGTAGTCCGGATCGAGGGCGTGCTCGGCATCGATGAAGGCCGCGACGCCTCCGGCCTTCTGCGCGTTGGCCACCGCGTGCAGGGCGACCGTGGTCTTGCCGGAGGACTCCGGACCGTAGACCTCCACGATGCGACCGCGCGGCAGTCCGCCGATGCCGAGCGCGACGTCGAGCGCCGGGGCGCCCGTGGGGATGATGTTGATCGGGACGCGGCCGCGCTCGCCCAGACGCATCACCGCTCCCTTGCCGTAGGAACGGTCGATCTGGGCGATCGCGTTGTCGATGGCCTTCTCGCGCTGGTCGACGTCGACGGCCGAGACGGGGGCAAGGGGGGTCTTGGGAGGCATCGGAGGATCCGTTTCTACTCGTGAGGTGGCCGGTCATCTGCAACGCTAGGGGCCGCCTCAGACATCTGGAGCCTCGTCGACTCCGCCTGTGGACAGCGGCCCGTTCGCGCCAACCGTGTGGATCACGCTAGTACGAACACCTGTTCGATCCGCGCAGGACGCGCCGCGTGTCGCTCAGCCGAGAGCGACGATCGCGTCGAGCAGCATCGGCTCGACCGGTCGGTCGACGTGCACCAGCAGGTCCGGCCCGTGCCGGGACGGTCCCTGATGGGCCAGCTCCAGGCCGGCGTTCTCACTCACCTGCCCCGACGCCGGGTTGCTGGCGAGCGATCGCGCCACCACCGGCCAGTGCGGGCGCGTGCGGGCTGCTGCCGGCAGGGCGACGTCCGCCACCCACGTGGCGAGCCCGTGACCCCAGACCTCGGGCGCGAGCCGGAAGCCGAGGTTCCACCAACCGTCGCGCGGTGCTGCTCCCCCGAGGCCGACCAGGACGTCGTCGACGAGCACCGCCCACTGCCCGAGCCCGACGATCCGCCAGTCCAGACGCGCCTCGTCGACCATCTGCTCGGTCTGCTCGCGTCGCTCGAACCGCCCCGAGGGCAGGTGCGTCCACGTGCGGACGTCGGAGAAGATCGCGTGCACCGCATCCACGTCGTCGGCGGCGGGGGGACGCAGCCCCCATCGGTCGGGGGTCATCGCTCGGAGGCCGGGAGCTCCAGCCGAGCGTGCACGGCGCGCCAGACCTGCTTGGGCGTGACACCGCTGTCCAGGGCGTCCTGCGCCGTCCGTCCGTCGAGGTCGGACATGACCTGGGTGTCCGCCCAGACGCGGGCGTACGTCGGCCCCAGGTGATGCTCCATGCGCTCCCAGAACTCGCTGTGCCTCATCGCGCCCAGCATGACACGCCCGTCCGACGCGTCGACGCGGCACACTTGACCCTCACGCGACGTGAGGCCTCACGGTGGTCTCGAGTCCACCGAGGAAGAGGAGCACAGGATGAGCGGGCAGGACGTACCCGTCGTCCGGACCGTCGGGCAGGTCGCCCGGCTGTCCGGCGTCACCGTGCGGACCCTGCACCACTACGAGGAGATCGGTCTGCTCGTTCCGAGCGGACGCAGCAGTGCCGGTTATCGCCTGTACGACGCCGACGACACCAGCCGACTGACCCGCATCCTCTACTACCGCGACCTCGGGTTCGGACTCGACGACGTCACCGTCCTCCTGGACGGCGACACCGACCCGGCGGCTCACCTGCGCACGCAGCACCGTCTCCTGACCGAGCGTCTGGAGCGGGTGCGCGCGATGGTGACGGCCGTCGAACGAGAGATGGAGGCACACATGTCAGGAATCAAGCTCACGCCCGAGGAGCAGCTCGAGGTCTTCGGCGAGTCATGGAACCCGGGGTATCAAGCCGAGGCGGAGGAGCGCTGGGGAGACACCCCGGCGTGGGCACAGTCGCAGGAGCGGACCGCGCACTACACCAAGGAGGACTGGCTGGAGGTGAAGGCCGAGGCCGACGCGCTCGTCGAGGCGGCGGTCGCCGCCTTCACGTCCGGGGCCGAACCCGGCTCGGCGCCTGCGGACGCGGTGGCCGAGCGACACCGGGC
>JBQGDU010000066.1:0-5136 GCA_052039245.1 Aeromicrobium sp.
ACTCCGAACCGTTCACGAAGCTCGCCCGGTCCGAGCACAGGAAGGCCACGACCGACGCCACCTCCTCCGGCTCGCCGCGCCGGCCGAGCTCCATGAACGGTCGCTCCTCGTCCAGGAACGACTCGACCGCCTCGTCGAAGGAGACGTCGAGCTCGTCGGCGCGCTTGGTCATCATCGCGTCGGTCATCGGCGTGTGGATGAAGGCCGGCGAGACGCAGTTGACCAGCAACCCCTCCGACGCATAGCTGCGGGACAGGCCCTTGGCGAAGGAGAGGACCCCGGCCTTGGCGGCGCAGTACGGCAGCTCGTCGCTGTACGGCTGGGTGGCGTCCTCGCTCGTCAGGTAGACGATGCGACCCCAACCGCCGGAGCGGAGGTCGTCGATGAACGCACGGGTGACGCGGACGGGTGCGAGCAGGTCGATGGCGAGCGTGTCCAACCAGCCCTGGTCGTCGATCTCGTGGAACTGGCCCTGCGCTCCGGTGACTCCCGCGCCGTGCACGAGGACGTCGATCGACTCGACCGCCTCGTGGACGCCGGAGGCCAGCTCCTCCACGCCCTCCAGGGTCGACAGGTCGGCCGCGACGCTGTGCAGGCGGCCCGGCTCGGCCCGCAGCCGCGTCACCGACTCAGCGAGCTCGTCGGCGTCCATGTCGCTCACCACGACCGTCGCTCCCTCGTCGAGGAGCAGCTGTGCGGTGTGCCAGCCGATGCCGGAGTCCGCTCCCGTGACGAGCGCCGTGCGTCCTGCGATGCCGAGATCCATGCGTCCTCCTGCGCTGGTGGCGGGACCCCTCGGTCGAGGTCCGCGCGGTGCCACCAGTGAACGTGCCATGTTCTGGACCCGCATCTCGGCGTGCGCGGTGCGGACCCGGAACGCAGCATGGAGACGATGGCCGACACCGAGACGAACGACGATCCTGTCAGGGAGGCTCTCCCGGCGCTCGTGCTGCTGCACGCCTTCCCGCTCGACTCCTCGACGTGGCACCGTCTCGTGCCACACCTGGAGCAGCACTGGCGAGTCGTCGCGCTCGACCTCCCCGGCCTGGGCCGTAGCCCCGTGCCCGACGAGCCGCCGTCGATGGAGCGAGCGGCCACCTGGGTGCTGGAGCGTCTCGACGAGCTGGGACTGCCGAGGGTGAGCATCTTCGGCGTGTCCACCGGCGGGTACGTGGCGCTGCAGATCGCCGCCCTCGCGCCCGAGCGGTGCGCGGCCCTCGTCCTCGGCAGCACGACGACCCGGGTGGGGCCGCCGGACGAGCCGGAGGAGCGTCGGGCCCACGCCGACGAGCTGGAGCGATCCGGCACCACGGACGTCGTGGCCGACAGTGCCCAGGAGGGTCTCGGGGTCACGGCGCGGCGCGAACAGCCCGACCTCGCACCTCGTCTGGCCGACCTCATCGCTCACGCCGACCCGCGCGGGGTCGCGTGGATGGCGCGCGCCATCGCCTCACGGTCGGACTCGACGGCCACGCTCGCGGACTTCCCGGGGCCGGTGCAGCTGGTCTTCGGGGACGAGGACGCCGCCACGCCGCCCACGGTCGCGGCGGCGCTCCACGCCGTCCGCGAGCACGCGCCCACCCGGCTGGACGTCCTGGGCGGCGTGGGCCACCTCGCGGCGCTCGAGCAACCCCGGCGCGTGGCGGCCTGCCTGCAGTGGGTCCGCGGGCAGCTCTGAACGTCGGCCGTGCTTGGCCGCGGCCGTCCGCATCACGGTCCGCCGCGGGCCCCGATGCGCCGACGGAGGATGATGGACGGTCGGACCTCGACCTTTCCCACCACCCAGACCGAGCAGGAGCCATGGCCACCAGCCTCACCGACGTCGCCGCCAGCATCGAGCAGGCGGCAGCGCGACTCGACGGCATCGTCGCGACCACACCCCTCGACCCTCACCCGCGACTCTCCTCGCGGACCGGGGCGCGTGTGTGGCTCAAGCGCGAGGACCTGCAGTCGGTGCGTTCGTACAAGGTGCGCGGCGCGTACAACCTCATCTCCCAGCTGGACGCCGCGCAGCGCGCGGCCGGCGTCGTGACGGCGAGCGCCGGCAACCACGCCCAGGGCGTGGCCTTCGCCTGCTCGACGCTCGGCATCCGCGGCCGCATCCATCTGCCGAGTGGCACACAGCGGCAGAAGCGCTCGCGCATCGCGGCGATCGGCGGCGAGTGGGTCGAGGTGGTGATGGGCGCCGAGACGTACGACGACGTCTACCGTGCGGCGCTCGCCGACGCCGAGGCCAGTGGCGCGACCCTCGTCCCCGCGTTCGACGACCCGCGCGTCATCGCTGGACAGGGCACGGTCATCCGCGAGGCGGTCCAGCAGCTGGGCAAGGCGCCCGACGTGGTGGTCGTGCCGGTCGGCGGGGGTGGCCTGCTCGCCGGCACCGTGGCGTGGTTGCGCACCCACCATCCCGAGACCCGCATCGTGGGGGTCGAGCCCGCGGGCTCGCCCAACGTCGCGGCGGCGCTCGCGGCCGGCCGACCCGTCACCCTGGACTCGATCGACACCTTCGTCGACGGTGCCTCGGTCCGTCGTGCGGGTGACCACACCGCGGCCGTCGCCGTCGAGGGTGCGCCCGAGGTCGTCGCCGAGGCCGAGGGCTCGGTGTGTCGGGAGATGCTGGCTTTCTACCAGACCGACGGCATCATCGCCGAGCCCGCCGGGGCCCTGGCCACCGCCGCGCTCGCTCGCGGCACCGTCGTCGTCGAGCCGGGTCAGGACGTCGTCTGCGTCCTCTCCGGCGGCAACAACGACGTCAGCCGCTACGCCGAGGTGGTTGAGCGGGCGCTCGTGCACGAGGGCCGCAAGCACTACTTCCTCGTGGAGTTCCCGCAGGAGCCGGGCGCGCTGCGTCAGTTCCTCGACGAGGTGCTCGGGCCCGACGACGACATCACGCTGTTCGAGTACGTCAAGCGCAGCAACCGGGAGGTCGGCCCGGCGCTCGTCGGCGTCGAGCTCGCGAGGGCCGAGGACCTCGGCGGCCTGCTCGCCCGGATGGACGAGGCACCACCGACGATCGAGAAGATCGACAGCGAGAGCCCGCTGTTCCGCTTCCTGCTCTGAACCGGGGCGGGGGTCAGCGCGCGGCCTCCACGAGTGCCTCGGCGGCGAGCCTGCCGAGCGCGTTCGCGGCGAGCGGGCTGTCGCCGGTGAGCAGCGTGCGGTCACGATGCACCGCGCCGGACATCTCCTCGTTGACGACGGTCAGCCCGTCCTTCTGCAGGGCCTCGCCGAGTGCCCACGGCATCCGGCCCGGCAGGTAGCCGATGTCGACGTTGGCGCCCTGGTCGAGGGCGTCGGGGAACGAGCAGGTCTCGTACCCGTGCAGCGGGGACTCCTCGCGCCCGATCGACGCCGCGAGCAGCGCCGCCGGACCGTGGCACAGGGTGACGATGAAGCGCTCCTCGGCCAGGGCCCAGTCCAGCGTGGCCTGCACGTCCAGGCTCTCGTGCAGGTCGAGCATCGCGCCGTGGCCACCGGGGACGAAGACCGAGAGGTAGTCCGAGTCCGCGCCCAGCTCGTCGCGGACGACGTGATCGAGCCGCTTGGGCGACTTGAACTTCTCCGCGAGCTGCGTCCACGTCGCGTTGACGGCATCGTCCTCGCGAGGGAACGCCCACCACTCGAACTTGGCCGGTGCGCCGGTGAGTGTCGCGACCTCGACGCCGAAGCCCGCCTCGAGCAGGTGGTGCAGCGGCAGCAGCGTCTCGACGGGGTGGTTGCCGGTGGAGAAGAACGTGCCGTTCTGCATCAGCATGTAGCGCTCCTCGGTGGCGATCACGAGGATCTTCCAGCGATCGCCGGAGTACGCGCCGCGTTCGGTGGCGAGTCCGTCGAAGTCGGTCTTCGAGGCGGTGTACTCGCCGAGCGAGAAGGGTGAGGGGAAGAACGCGTTGTCCTCGGCCTGGTCGGGAGTGGGGGTCCTGTCGTCGGACGTCGTGGCCATGGGTGTCTCCTCGAGGTGACGGTGTGGACGGCGCAGGGCCATCCTGAGGTACGACATATCTGTTGTGGGACAACCGTAATGGGTCGTCGGTGAGCCGCACCTCGAGGCGAGGCGCAGGAAGGCGAGGCCACGAACGCCGACCGGTAGAGTCCCCGAGGTGAGCGAGGAGGCGGCCGCGGTCGATGCGGAGGACTGCGACCTCGGCTGGTCCATCCTCATGCTCCGGCGCGGCTACGCCGACCGTGTGGAGCCGGTCTTCGAGGGTTTCCCTCGCGGCGCTCGCGGTTACCAGCTGCTCTACACGGTCGTCCGCAAGCGCATCCGCACCCAGATCGCGCTGGCCGACTACCTCGGCGTCGACCGCTCCGTCCTGCCCTACGTCATCGACGACCTGGTCGAGGCGGGCCTCGTGACCCGCACGAACGACCCCGCCGATCGACGGGTCCGCACCGTCGTGCCCACCGAGGCCGGCCGGGAGCTGTGCGCCCGGACGAGTCGAGAGGTCGAGGAGGCGGAGCAGCGGATGCTCGACGCACTGGGGGCCGCGGAGGCCGAACAGCTCCGCAGCCTGCTGGGCGTCGTCGCCCGGGACGTCCGCGACGACGACTGAGCCTGCTGGACGGCTCCCGCACGGCCTCGCGGATAGTGTCGGCGCATGAGCTCGACGTCATTCGCCAAGGGGCTCGCCATCGGTCTGCCCATCGGCCTCGGCATGTCCGTCGCGCTGGACCAGTGGGGGCTCATCGGGGTCGGGATCGCGTTGGGTGTGGCGTTCGGGGCGGCGTTCGAGGCGGCGGAGGACGGTGACGACGAGGCCTGAGGTGGAGGGTGAGTGCGCTGATCGAGTAGTCGGCCGGCGAGGACTGAGCCCCGGCGGCGTACCGAATGAGTCGGTCACGGGTGCGAGGGGGCCGATGACGGGATCCCTCGGTGACGCGCTTCGCGCGTGGGGGTGGGGCCCACTCGATTCCCGTCAGCGTCTCCGCCCCCTCGCCCTCCGCTTCGCTCCGTGCGGGGAGGTGCCCCCAGCTGCGCTCGGAGCCGATGACGGGATCCCTCGCGGGCTTCGCCCGGGGGCGCCTTCGGCGCGGTGGGGCGAAGCGGGGGTGGGGCCCACTCGATTCCCGTCAACGTCTCGAAGACGGCTTCGCCGTGATGGAGCCGATGACGGGATCCCTCGGTGACGCGCTTCG
>JBQGDU010000067.1:0-2063 GCA_052039245.1 Aeromicrobium sp.
TGATCGCGTTGCGGCGCACGAGGACACCGGTGGCGCCGATCGTGAACAGGATCAGCGACAGGGTCAGGTACTCGGTCACTGCTGGTCACCTCGATCGTGCTCGTCGGGCCACGGGTCGCTCTGCTCGACGACTCCGGCACCGGGCCACCGGTCGACCCGCTCGGGCGCGAGGTCCACGGTGAATGCGTCGACGTCGCCGCAGAAACCGACGCGCAGCTGTCCACGCTCCACGATGCTCGGCGAGACCGAGTCGTCGGCGGGCGAGCCGTCGGGCAGCAGGGCCGGGGTGTCGACGGCGTTGTGGCGAGCGAAGACACCGGGCGTCGGCGGGTTGCCGGGGTGGCGGCCGGACTCGGCGTACTCCCGCATCCGGTCGCGGGCGATCTCCGCCTGCGAGCGACGGATGCCCAGCTCCTCGCGGTGCGCCAGCACCATCGCCCCCAGGACGGCGGTGATGAGCAGCGCGGCGGTGAACTGGAAGCCGACGACGTAGTCGCCGAACATGAGCGCGGCGAGTCCCTCGACGTTGCCGTCCGCGTTCGCCTGGTCCAGCCCCGTGACCGCCCCGGTGACCGTCTGACCGATGGCGAGGACCGCCGTGACTCCGAACAACAGTCCCACGGCGGTGGCGGCGAGCCGCTGGCCCTTGATGGTCTCGGCGAGCGACTCCTCCGTGGAGGTGCCCACCAGCATGAGCACGAACAGGAACAGCATCATGATCGCGCCGGTGTAGACGATGATCTGCACCGCGAACAGGAACGGGGCGTCCTGCGCGGCGTACAGCACCGCCAGGCTGATCATGACGACGGCCAGGCACAAGGCACCGTGCACCGCCTTGCGGGCGAACAGCAGTCCCAGGGCCGACAGCACCATGATCGGCGCGAGCGTCCAGAAGACCGTCATCGGATCGCCCCCGTGGTCCCGGCGCTCACGCGGGGGTCCCCGGCTCGCTGCTGGACGCGGGGTTCACGTCGGCCTTCTCCGCAGGGTCCACCGGGAACAGCGGCAGCGTCTTCCCCTTGTAGTAGTCGTGGTGGTCCGGACTGATCATCTGCTCGTGCGGCGGCTCCACCATGCCCTCGAGCAACGGGGCGAGCAGATCGGACTTCTCGTAGATGAGGTCGGCCCGGTTGTCGTCGGCCAGCTCGTACTCGTTGGTCATGGTCAGCGCCCGCGTGGGGCAGGCCTCGATGCACAGCCCGCACAGGATGCAGCGCAGGTAGTTGATCTGGTAGACGCGGCCGTAGCGCTCCCCGGGGCTGAAGCGACCCTCGCCGTCCGGGGAGTCGTCGTTCGTGGCTCCCTCGACGTAGATCGCGTCGGCCGGGCAGGCCCACGCGCACAGCTCGCACCCGACGCACTTCTCCAGTCCGTCCGGCCAGCGGTTCAGCTGGTGGCGTCCGTGGAAGCGCGGTGCGGTCGGCTTCTTCTCGAAGGGGTACTGCTCGGTGACCGTCTTCTTGAACATCGTCCGGAAGGTCACCCCGAACCCGGCGATCGGGTCCCACAGGGTCTCTCGCGCAGTCATCGGCGCTCCTTCTGGTTCCAGGTCGTCTTGGGCATCGGCGGCACGGGGTAGCCGCCGGTGAACGTGCCGTCCTCGTTGGTGCCGTCGCCGGCGGTACCCCGCGTGAGGTGTTCCGGCTCGGGCTCGGGCTGCTTCTTCTCCGGGATGAACAGGCTCACGACGAGCACCGCCGCCGCGACTCCCGCGGCGACGAACAGCGCCTGCTGGTCGAGCATGTCCTCGTTGCGGAGCTTGCGGATGAAGGCGACCGCCACGATCCAGACCAGCGAGATCGGGATGAGCACCTTCCAGCCGAACGCCATGAACTGGTCGTAGCGCATGCGGGGCAGGGTGCCGCGCAGCCAGATGAACAGGAAGATGAAGGCCAGCGTCTTGCCGAGGAACCACAGCACGGGCCAGAAGCCCTCGTTGAAGCCCTCCCAGACGGTGCCGAGGCCGAACGGCGCCCGCCAGCCGCCGAGGAACAACGTCGTCGCGAGAGCCGAGACGGTGACCATGTTGATGTACTCGGCGAGGAAGAACAGCGCGAACTTCA
>JBQGDU010000068.1:0-2542 GCA_052039245.1 Aeromicrobium sp.
CCCCGCCAGTTCCCTCAGCCGCCCCGGGCCCGGCACCCCCGCCAGTGCCTTCCGTCTGCACGTAGGCGCCGTCGAACCCGCCCTCAGGGTAGGCGGCCGTGACGACGCCACGGGTCTCGACGCGTCGCCCCTCGACCGGGCTGACCGGGCCCGGTCCCTGGATCTCAGCGATGGTGAGGGGCTCGGGCTCCTCCGGCTCCTGACCGGTGCCGTCGCACGCCTCGCCGCACGGCTCGGGCGTGGGCGCGCCGCCGGAGAAGTCAGCGGCGTTGTCGTCGGTGTCCGCACCGCCGTCGCGCTGCAGGGCCGAGGCGACGCCGTAGTCCCGTGGAGCCGGCGCGGAGCCCTCGAACGTCGCGGAGGCGCCGGACCCCAACAGGTCGACCAGGTCGGCGGAGTCCAGCACCGCCGTCCGGTCGCCGCTGAGCGCAGCCGTCGACCGGGAGAGCGCGAGCGTGCCCCCGTTGTCGTTGCCGGAGAACGCGACGGACGAGGCCACGTCCGGCGTCGGGAGGTCCTCGCCGTTGGCGGCGTTGCTGTTGCCGCCCACGAGCAGCGTGCCGCCGGCGGGAATGCTGTGGTCGCCGAGCGCGATCACGCCGGTGAAGCGGCTCGTGGAGGAGTACGAGCGGTACTGGACGGACCAGCCCGAGACGTCCACCGTCTCGTCCGTGGGGTTGTGCAGCTCGACGTACTTGTTCCGGTACGACGCGCCGCTGCTGCCGCCGTTGAGGTAGGCCTCGGCGATCACGACGTCGGAACCGTCGGGAGCGGCGTGCGCGGGCACGGCCGCCACCACCCCGGCGACGAGCGAGCCGGCCAGGGCGGCGACGATCCGGCGCATCAGAACAGACCCTTGAGAACCCGCACCACGACGGTGATGTCCGCCGGGCCGTAGGTCTCGTCCCCGCCGTAGCCCACGGTCAACTCACGCTGACCGGGTTCGAGAGCTCGGGTGCTCGCCAGGACGATCGCGTAGCCCTGTCGTAGCGTGGCGCTACCGAGCAGGTCCGCACCGTCGCGCACCTGCACCGACCCCGTGGGAGCACCGTCCTCCCCACGAGCCGCCACGACGACAGGCAGCGGGATGCCCTTGAAGATGACGGGCAGGGTGGTGGCGCTGAGGCTGACGTCGGAAGCGGCGGCCTCGATGGTCACGGGAATCTCGGCGACGGTGCCGCTGGGTTCGGCCTCGATCCGGACCACGGCGTCCCCGGAGGCGTCCTCGGGCAACGTCACCGTGGCGCTCGCGGCACCGTCGGTGACGTCGGCCTCGCCGAGCGCTGTCTCCTGCTCACCCTGGACGAGCGTCAGCTCGACCGAGGTGTTGGCCGGGCTCCCGAGCGACGTCAGGTCGAGCTTCGGGAGCTCGAGGGCGAGCTCCTCTCCCGCCGTGTACGACTCCTGCAGACCCTCGACCTGCACGGCGTGACGCCCGAAGTCAGGGCTGATCGGTGCGTTGTCGCCGAGGTAGTCCACCCAGGCCTCGTAGTCGAGGACGCCGGTGTCGACCGTCTCCCCCTCGGTGAAGGCGTGGAAGTTGTCACCACCCGCGGCCAGGAACGACGGCACGGCGACACGGTAGGAGTCCTCGTCCTGCACCGGCTCGCCGTCCACCGTCAGCGACGTGATGCGCTGACCCTCCGCGCGCGTGGGATCGACGGTGTAGCGGACGTTGTCCGACGTCCCGAGCTGCAGGTAGGGACGCGACGGCACCGCACCGTCGGCGTCGCGCTGCCACTGCTGCTCGAAGACCTTGGTGAGGGACTCGCCGGTCAGCGTGACGGAGCTGAGGTTGTTGGCGAACGGCAGCACCGCGTTGGCCTCGGCGGCCGTCACGACACCGTCGCCCTCGAAGATCAGGTCCGAGCGCAGGCCGCCGGGGTTGACGACGGACAGGTCGGCACCGGCCGGCATCTCGGCCACCTGCTCGAAGGTCGCCTGCGCGACGAGGTTGCCGAGCGTCGACTCGTTGGCGCGGTCGTCGCGGTTGCCGCCGGCGAACGCCGTGGTGATGTCGGCGGTGATCTCGCCGACCGGCTCCTTGCCGATCTCGTCGGCCACCTCCAGTGCGTCGTCGACGAGGTCCTTGACCTCCTTGACGCGAGGGAACGCGTTCACGAGCTCGGTGTCGTCGGTCTCGGTGCGGGGCACGAGCTCCTGCGTGTGAGCGGTGACGTCTCCGGAGGCGGGGTCGACGCTCAGGTCGATCGCGCCGATGTTGTCGCCGAAGCTGCCGGTCTGGACGACGGGCCGGGTGCCGCCGCCGGGCCTGGCAGCATCGTGCGCGTACTCCTGGTGCGTGTGGCCGGTGAAGATCGCGTCGACCTCGGGCGAGGTGTCCTCCACGATCTGACGGAAGACCGCGCTGTCGGCCACCGCCTCCTCGAGCGAGGCAGAGCCGTCGGGAGCTCCCTCGTGGTAGCTGGCGACGATGACGTCCGGGGCGTCGGGCAGCGCCTCGAGCTCCGCGACGGTGTCGTTGACGGCCTGTACGGGATCGGCGAACTCCAGTCCCTCGACACCGGAGGGGCTCACGAGC
>JBQGDU010000069.1:0-1798 GCA_052039245.1 Aeromicrobium sp.
CTCCACCGGTTCTCGAGTCCTCGTCACCGGCGCCGCCTCCGGTCTCGGACTGGCGCTCGTCACGCAGCTCGCCGACCGCGGTTGCCGCGTCCTCGCCACCGACGTCCACGCCGAACGACCCGAGGCCCTCGCTGGTTCGGCGCTCGACGACGTCGCCTACCGCACGCTCGACGTCACGTCCGACGTCGACTGGCTCTCCGCCCACGACTGGGTGCTGGAGGCGTGGGGAGGGCTGGACGGGCTCTTCAACAACGCCGGCGTGGCCGCGGGCGGGCGCATCGAGCTCACCGAGATGGACCAGTGGCAGTGGATCGTCGACATCAACCTGTTGGGCGTGGCCCGTGGATGCCGGGCGTTCGTGCCGATGATGAAGGACGCTGGTTCCGGGCTGATCGTCAACACGTCGTCGGCCGCCGGTCTCGTCCATCCGCCCCGGATGAGCGAGTACAGCGCGGTCAAGGCCGGTGTCGTGGCACTGAGCGAGACGCTCCTGCACGAGCTGAAGCCGTACGGCGTCCAGGTGAGCGTCGTCTGCCCCACGTTCTTCAAGACCAACCTCACGTCGTCGCTGCGGGGCAAGGACGAGTCCGCCCAGGAGGCGGCCGCCAAGCTCATCGACCGCTCCAAGGCGACGGCCGACGACATCGCGGCCGAGGCCCTTCGCCAGGTCGACAAGGGGACGCACATCGTGCTCACCGACCGGGAGGGGCGCCTCGCCTACGCCGCGAAGCGCTTCCTGCGACCGCTCTACTACCGTGAGATGGCGAAGGCGGCGATCCGCATGGGACGGAAGGACTGACGTGCGCAGGAACATCCTCATCACCGGTGCGAGTGCCGGTCTCGGGGCCGAGATGGCCCGCCAGTTCGCCGCCAAGGGCCACCACCTGGCCCTCACGGCTCGCCGGGTCGAGCGGCTGGAGGCGCTGCGGACCGAGATCCTCGCCGCGCATCCCGACCTCGAGGTCGTGGTGCACGCGCTCGACGTGAACGACCACGAGCAGGTCTTCGACGTCGTGCGGCGGTCCGCCGCCGACCTCGGCGGTCTCGACCGCGTGATCGTCAACGCCGGACTCGGCAAGGGTGGGCGCATCGGCACCGGCGCGTTCGAGGCGAACCGCGAGACCGCCCAGACGAACTTCATCGCGGCCCTGGCCCAGTGCGAGGCGGCCATGGAGCACTTCTACGAGCGGAACGCCGGCCACCTCGTCGTCATCTCCTCGATGTCGGCGATGCGCGGCCTGCCCTCGTCGATGACCACGTACGCGGCCACGAAGGCGGGCGTCGCGCACCTGGCCGAAGGCATCCGGATGGACCTGATGGGCCGCAAGCACGACATCGCCGTCACCACGCTCTACCCGGGGTACATCGCGTCGGAGATGAACGAGCAGGTGGAGCAGGAGCAGAAGCTCATGGTCGACACCGTGACCGGCGTCCGATCGATGGTGAAGGCCATCGACAAGGAGGTCGCCGACGCGGCCGTGCCCGGCTGGCCCTGGTCGCCGCTGAGCCAGTTCATGAAGCACGCACCGCTCGGGGTCGTCCGCCGCCTGGTCTGACGCGACGAGGCGGCCCCTCTCGACGGCTGGAAGGTTGTCGCGGACGGCGAGGGGTGGCCTTCTTCTCGGTGGTTGAGTAGCCCGAGTGAGCGAGGAACGAGCGCTGCTCGGGCGTATCGAAACCACGTCTGGCTGTGTAGGAGTGCTTGGGTGGTGGTCTCGATACGGACGGACCTGCTCCTTCGTCGCGGTCCGTCCTACTCGACCAGCGACTGGGGGGCTGTTCCTGACGGCCTGCTGCG
>JBQGDU010000070.1:0-3124 GCA_052039245.1 Aeromicrobium sp.
TTCGGCGGCGGCTGCCTGCCCAAGGACATCCGGGCGTTCAGCGCCCGCGCCGAGGAGCTCGGGCGCGGTGAGTCGGTGGCCTTCCTGAAGGAGGTCGACGCGATCAACCTGCGTCGTCGTCAGCGGGTCATCGATCTCGTCACGGAGTCCTTCGGCGGGTCCGCCTACACCCGACGCGTCGCCGTGCTCGGCCTGGCGTTCAAGCCCGACAGCGACGACGTCCGCGACTCCCCCGCCCTCGACGTCGCCGTCCAGCTGCACGGCCTGGGCGCCGACGTCATCGCCTGGGATCCCGAGGCGGTCGAGAACGCCCGTCGCCTGCATCCGCAGCTGGAGTTCGCGGACAGCCTCGAGGCCGCTCTGCAGGGTGCCGAGGCGATCGTGCTGGCCACGGAGTGGAAGCACTTCCGCGAGCTCGACCCGGCCACCACGAAGCAGGCCGTCGCCGACCCGGTCGTCATCGACGGTCGCAACGTCCTCGACCCCGTCGCCTGGCGCGACGCGGGCTGGACGTACCGCGGCCTCGGTCGTCCCTGAGGCACCCTCACCGTCCGGGCAGCACCCAGACGTAGGAGGCGTAGACCGACGGGGTGTCCAGACGGCGGGCACCGAGCGCCTCACCTTCGGGCCACTGCTCGCACGCCAGGACGACTCGCATGTCGTCGGTGAGGTCGGAGGTCTCCTTGACCTCCAGCAACGGTGAGGGCGAGACGGCGTACCCGAGGTAGTTCTGTCCCGACGCCTCGAGGTTCCCGCTGCGCCCGCAGTACCGGACGTAGCCGATCGGCTCCTCCGGCCCGAGGTCGACGACCGGTTCCAGGACGGGCCGGATGTCCACGGAGTGGCCCTCCGACACGTGGAAGGCCGTGGACGCTGCCGCCGAGGAGAGGGTCCCGAGGGCGGCCAGCGCCACCAGACCGCCCGCGACGAGCGTCGGACGTCGGCGCAGGACGACGGCGACCACCAGCACGAGGATCACGCAGGCGGGGGCGATGATCCAGATCCGGTTCTCGTTGAACAGCGTCGGCACGATGCCGATCTCGCGCGGCCACGGCTCGGTGGGCAGCAACCGCCACCACGGCAGGATCCCGGGGATGTGCGCCGGGGTGACGTGACCCCAGGTGGGTACCTCGCGGGTGATGTAGCCGGCCCCCACGAGGGCGATGGCGACGTTCAGGCCCACCGCGGTCACGAGCACGGACCGGCTGACGCCCCGCAGGAGTGCAGCGAGTCCGATGGCGACCACCACGGTGGCGACCGGGTCGATGTAGCGGCCGTAGACCCACGTGTCGAGACGGACCCAGGGACCCACGTACAGCCAGTAGTCGTTGGCCCACTGCGCGAGCGAGATGAAGGCGACCACGACCGTCGCCCCGAGGACGAAGGTCGTGGCGCCGAACTCCCAGCGTCGCAGCTCCCGCCAGACGAGGAGGACGATCACCACGATCCCGACCGCGACGAGGCCGTAGGAGGCGAGGCTCTGGTACCAGGACTGGCCCATGGCGGTGCGCATGAACAGCTGCCACCGCGAGTCCCCGATGCGCTCCAGCAGCGCGTCGCCGCGGCCCATGGTCCGGCCCAGGAGCGCCTCGTTCAGCGCCTTGCCGGCCCGGTCGGCCAGCAGGTAGGACAGCGTCAGGAAGGCCAGCCCGGCGAGCGACGGCCCGACGTGACGCCACATCCGCATGAGCAGCCAGACGGCCGCTGCGGCGAGGACCACGGCCATCCGGATGTGGGAGAAGAGCAGCAGTCCCAGGACGACGGCGAAGACCGCGTGCCGGAGCACCGTCGGACGTTCGGCCACGCGGAAGGCCGCGAGCACCGAGAGCACGAGGAAGAACGTGAGCAGTCGCTCGCTCATCGAGTAGTCGGCCTGGACCGCCCGCGCGGGGAGCGTCATGGCGAACGAGGCGACGACGACGGCGGGCGCGAGCGCCAGGCCGAACCGGCGCACGACGTGCGCGAGCGGCCAGATGGTCAGCAGGGAGACGACGACGCCCATCCAGAGCGTCACCCGGTAGGCCGTGGCCGGGTCCGACGTGAACCACCAGACCGGCGCGATGAGCACGGCCCAGCCCGGGTAGTAGCCCGCCCCTCTCAGGGTGTCCGGGACGGCCTCGCCGGCGATCATCCGCGCGATCTGCAGCAGCGTGACCTCGTCGTAGGGGAACGCCGGCCACGTGGTGCCCCACATGAGGTAGACGTTGACGAGCAGGCACACCACGGGGGCCGTCCACGCCAGCACGCGCCAGGTCGGGCTGCTCGCGAGAACGTCGGTCTTCTCCTCGGTGACGACGGGCGACGGCGTGGTGGGACCGGTCATGCGCAGCAGGTTCCTCGGGGCTCGACGTCGGACCGGCTCAATGTACCGGTCGGTGTCGAGTGCCGTTCCGGGCGCGCGGCTCGGTACAGTCGCCGCATGCGGCTGTTCATCCAGGTCCCGTGCCTCAACGAGGAGCAGACCCTCCCGATGGTGCTGGAGTCGATCCCTGCGCAGATCGACGGCATCGACGAGATCTTCGTCCTCATCATCGACGACGGCTCCACCGACCGCACGGTCGAGGTGGCCCGCGAGCACGGTGTGCAGCACTTCGTGTTCCACACCCGCAACATGGGGTTGGCCCGATCCTTCCGCGACGGCGTCGACTACGCGCTGCAGCACGGCGCCGACATCGTGGTGAACACCGACGGCGACAACCAGTACCCGCAGCAGAGCATCGCCGAGCTGGTGCAGCCCCTCATCCGTGGCGAGGCCGACATCGCCATCGGCGACCGGCAGACCAAGACAATCGAGCACTTCTCGCCGTTCAAGAAGATCATGCAGTCCTTCGGCAGCAAGGTGGTCAACTACGCCGCCGAGACGGACCTGCCCGACGCGGCGAGCGGCTTCCGCGCCTACTCGCGTGAGTCCCTCATCCGGCTCAACGTCGTGACGCAGTTCAGCTACTGCATGGAGACGATCATCCAGGCGGGCAACAAGCGCCTGCGGATCGCCAGCGTCCCGATCAAGACCAACCCGAAGACGCGCGAGTCGCGGTTGTTCTCCAACATCTTCCAGCACATGGCGCAGTCCGGTCAGGCGATCGTCCGCAGCTATCTCATCTTCAAGCCGTACGCGGTGTTC
>JBQGDU010000071.1:0-3485 GCA_052039245.1 Aeromicrobium sp.
AGGAAGACTAGTGCTTCCCGCGACACCGCGCGGCGCGGGCCGGGGAAGCGCGAGAGCCCCGCCGCCCACAGGGGCGGCGGGGCTACGGGGCGATGCGGTTCAGGCCTCGTCGGAGGCGTAGTTGCGGACCCTGGCCGGATCGACGGGGACGCCGGGGCCGTTGGTGGTCGAGAGCGTCACCTTCTTGACGTAACGACCCTTGGAGCGCGACGGCTTGAGACGCAGGATCTCATCGAGCGCGGCGCCATAGTTCTCGGCGAGCTGCTCGGCGGAGAACGACGCCTTGCCGATCACGAAGTGCAGGTTCGCGTGCCGGTCGACGCGGAACTGCACCTTGCCGCCCTTGATGTCGCCGACGGCCTTGGCGACGTTCGGCGTGACCGTGCCGGTCTTGGGGTTCGGCATGAGGTTGCGCGGACCGAGGACGCGACCGAGGCGGCCGACCTTGCCCATCATGTCCGGCGTCGCGACGACGGCGTCGAAGTCGAGCCAGCCCTCGTTCACCTTGTCGACGAGCTCGTCGGCACCGACGTGGTCGGCGCCGGCCTCACGAGCGGCGTCGGCGTTCGCGCCGGTGGCGAAGACCAGGACCCGAGCGGTCTTGCCGGTGCCGTGCGGCAGGTTGACGGTGCCGCGCACCATCTGGTCCGCCTTGCGGGGGTCGACACCCAGACGCATCGAGACGTCGACGGTGGAGTCGTAGTTCTTGCTCCCGGACTCCTTGACGAGGGTGGTGGCCTGGAGCGGGGTGTAGAGGGCGTCCTTGTCGATCTTCTCGGCAACGGCGCGGTAGGCCTTGCTGTGCTGTGTCATGTCTGGCTTCCTTCTGTTCTTCACCAGGTGTGGTCTCGCGGGCCCAGCCGGCCCTGCCACGATTTCTGGACGCCACGGCGGAGGCCGTGGCGGTGGATCACTTGTCGGTGGTGACGCCCATGGAGCGCGCGGTGCCCTCCACGATCTTCATCGCCTGCTCCAGGGAGTTGGCGTTCAGGTCGGGCATCTTGGTCTCGGCGATCTCGCGGACCTGGTCCGGAGTCAGCTTGCCGACCTTGTCGGCGTGCGGGGTGCCGGAGCCCTTCTGCAGGCCGGCGGCCTTCTTGATGAGCTCGGCGGCCGGCGGCGTCTTCGTGACGAAGTCGAACGACCGATCCTCATAGATCGTGATCTCGACCGGCACCACGTTGCCACGCATGGACTCCGTCGCGGCGTTGTACGCCTTGCAGAACTCCATGATGTTGACGCCGTGCGGGCCGAGCGCGGTGCCGACGGGCGGCGCCGGGTTGGCCTGACCGGCCTGCAGCTGCACCTTGACGAGGGCAGCGACCTTCTTCTTGGGAGGCATGTCTTCTCGGGTCCTTCTTGATGGATTGTTGCGGTGTCTTGCTCAGGGACTGGCTCAGGTGAGCGCGGACGCTCCGTGGTTTCGATACGCCGCTCGCTCGTTCCTCACTCGCGGCTACTCAACCCGCGATGGCTGCGCCATCACGCCCTCTGGACCTGGGTGAAGCTGAGCTCGACGGGGGTCTCGCGACCGAAGATCTCGACGAGGGCCTTCACCCTCTGGGCGTCGAGGTTGATCTCGGTGATGGTCGCGTGCAGCGTCGCGAACGGGCCGTCGACCACCATGACGGAGTCTCCGACCTGGAAGTCGGCGAACTCGACCTTGGGGGCCGCCGCCTGCGGCGCGTCGGGGGCGTCGGGCACGGCCTGCGCCGCGACCTCCGCCTCCACCGCCGGGGCGAGCATCTGCTCCACCTCGGCGAGGCTCAGTGGCACCGGCTGGTGGGAGTTGCCCACGAACCCGGTGACGGACGGCGTGTGGCGCACGACGCCCCACGACTCGTCGGTGAGGTCCATCCGGACCAGGACGTAACCGGGGAGGACGGTGCGCTTGACGAGCTTGCGCTGACCGTTCTTGATCTCGGCGACCTCCTCGGTCGGGACGACGACCTCGAAGATGTCGTCCTCGGCGTTGAGGGAGGTGATGCGGTTCTCGAGGTTGGCCTTGACCCGCTTCTCCATGCCGGAGTACGTGTGCACGACGTACCAGTCGCCGAACTGGCTGTGCAGACGCTCGCGGAACTCCGCCAGCGCGTCGACCGCGGGTTCCACGGCGGCGGACTCCTCGGTCCCGGACTCCTCGGTCTCGGGGACGTCGCCGTCGAGCGCGGCGTCGACCTCGGCCTCGTCGGCCTGGGAGGCGTCGACGGTCTCGTCGGGGCCGGTGGGCGCGTCCGACTCCTCGGCGGTCGCAGCGGCCTGCTCGGACTCCACGGGGTCGGCAGCCTCCACGTCGGAGAGCTCCTCGACCTCGACGGGCTCGACGTCGACGGACTGGGAGTCGTCAAACTGTTGGGTCACGGTTTCCTCTACCTGGCTTAGGCGAAGACGGCGAACATCGCCTTGCCGAACCCGTAGTCCAGGGCGGAGACGATGGCCATCATGATCAGGACGAAGACGAGCACGACGAAGAAGTAGTTGACGACCTGCGGACGGGTCGGCCAGACGACCTTGCGCAGCTCGGCGATCACCTGGCGGAAGAAGGTGAGCGGCGACGTGCGCGTCTCTTTCCTTCCCGACAGCTCGTGGCGGTCGCTCACGGTGATCCTCTCGTCGTCGTGCGTCAGTTCGTTCGGTGTCGCGGTCTTCGTGCTTCGGTACCGGCCCGCAGGCTGCGGACCGTCGCACGGCACGAGGGACTTGAACCCCCAACCTTCGGTTTTGGAGACCGATGCTCTGCCAATTGAGCTAGTGCCGTTCGCGGGGAGATCCTGCGGATGGGCGCCTGCACGTGGGCATGACGAAACATCGTGAGAATCACCGGCTGGTCAAGTGTACGGGGTGAGCACCCTCGACGCGAAACCGACCGACCCCGCCCGCGCCCGCGACTCGCGCGTAACCTCGTGGATCACCTAGAAAGGACGGGTGACCCGCGCCAGCGTCCCTGATCCCCTGCCCAGCATCTCCAACTCCATCACCATCAGGCTGGAGGTGCCGTCGGGCGGGACCGCCGTCGGCGAGCTGACGTCGATCGTCGAACGCGCCGGCGGGCTGGTCACGGCCCTGGACGTCGCGTCGTCCCGCGCCGACCACCTGCGCATCGACCTCACGTGCTCCTCCCGCGACCAGGCGCACGCCGAGCAGATCGCCGAGCAGATGCGCGCGGTCCCCGACGTCGAGGTGGTCAAGGTCTCCGACCGGACCTTCCTCATGCACCTCGGTGGGGTCATCGAGACCGCGGCGAAGCATCCTCTGCGCAACCGCGACGACCTGTCGATGATCTACACCCCCGGAGTCGCGCGGATCTGCACCGCGATCGCGGCCGACCGCGAGGACGCCCGGCGCCTGACCGTGAAGCGCAACAGCGTCGCCGTGGTCAGCGACGGCTCGGCGGTCCTCGGCCTCGGCAACATCGGCCCGCACGCGGCCCTGCCGGTCATGGAGGGCAAGGCGGCCCTGTTCAAGAGCTTCGCCGACATCGACGC
>JBQGDU010000072.1:0-9245 GCA_052039245.1 Aeromicrobium sp.
TGCTCTCGCTCGTCGCCACCGCCCTGCTCGTCCCCGCGGCCCTGCGCCCCCGTAACCTGGCCGAGATCCGGGCCGCCGCCCTGTACCACGAGAACTGGTAAATCGCGGTCAACGCGATCGACTACCTGGACGCCGAGGACCCGCCGACCCTCGTCCAGCACTTCTGGGCGATGTCCATCCAGGGCCAGTTCTACCTGCTCTGGCTCGTCGTCATGGTCCTCGCCGTCGCACTGGCGCGCCGCGGTCGCCACGACGTGCGGCGCGTCGCCGCGATCGTCATCACCGCCGTCACCGGCGCGTCGTTCGTGGCGTCGGTGCTGCTCACCGCGCAGTCTCAGCAGCAGGCGTACTTCGTCACCACGACGAGGATCTGGGAGTTCGGCCTGGGCGCCCTGCTCGCCCTGGGCATCGGCCGCCTCAGCGTCGGCGGGCCCAGGGCCGCCGCGGCGTCCTGGGTGGGGCTGCTGGGCCTGCTGGCCTGCGGACTCGTCCTTCCCGTCGAGAGCACGTTCCCGGGATGGGTCGCCCTGTGGCCAGTGGGTTGCGCCCTGCTCCTGCTGGTCTCGACGCGCGAGCACGAACGACGCTGGGCAGCGACCCGCCTCCTCTCCTGGCCACCACTGGTCCGGCTCGGCGGCGTCGCGTTCGGCATCTACCTGTGGCACTGGCCGCTGCTCGTCCTGTACCGCCTGCGCTCGTCCGACGGTGGGCATCCCGACGTCCTGACGGGTGCCGCGATCATCGGCGCCAGCACCGTGCTGGCGCTGGTGACGAATCGCGTGATCGAACGGCCGGTGCTCGCCGGCTGGTCAGGCGGACGGCGCGCGGTCGTCGACACGACGCTCGTCGCCCTCTGGGCCACCGTGCTGGCCGGTGGGGCGGCAGTCCAGGCACTGCACGAGCATCGGACGAGCTCCGCCGCCCGCCTCGCGCAGGACCAGCGGGAGGAGCTGGACGGCTGCCTCGGACGCGCCGCGCTGGAGCAGCCCGACCGCTGCGCGGACCGACTCGAGCGCACCGCCGTGCTCCCGAGCCGGTCGGCTCTGCTGGAGGACACCGGTGGGGCCTACTCGTGCTACACGACCGCCGACGCCGACCGGATCACCAGCTGCCGGTTCGGTGACGGTCCGCGGCGTGTGGCGCTCATCGGGAGCTCCCACGCGGCGATGTTCGTCCCGGCCCTGCGTTCGCGGGTCGACGACCTCGGCTGGCAGGTCGACACCTACACCGGGAACGGCTGCGGCTGGGGTCCGCAGCGTCCGGAGGACCCCGACGTCAGCGACCGGTGCCGGGGCCGCCTCGACGAGACCGAACGTCGTCTCCTCGGGGGCGCCCCCTACGACCTGGTGATCTTCGCGGGGGGACGCGGCAACGTCGGCCCGGACGACACCGCCGAGCGTCTCGCGACCGCCCTCACCGACCTCCGCCGGCACGGGAGCACGCCGGTCGTGGTGGAGGACAACCCACGCATCGGCGAGTCCGGGGCGCGGTGCGTCGTCACCGCATCCGACGACGAGCTCCGCGGCGGCGGGTGCGACGAACCGCGCGAACGGGCACTGGCCGAGCCGGACCTCTTCGCCGCGGCGGCACGGGAGGCAGCCGTCCCCGTCGTCCCCACGGCGGACCTGTACTGCACCTCCGCCGAGTGCCCCGCGGTCATCGGCAACGTGATCGTGTACCGCGACGCCCACCACCTGACGGCCACGTACGTCGATACCGTCATGGACGCCGTGCTCGAGCGCATCGACGCTGGCTCGACCGGTGAGGGGGCTCAGTCGAAGGACCGCTCAGCGGTGGATCATGCAGGTGGTCGTCGCGTGCGCGACGAGACGGTCCTTCTCGTCCACGACCCGTCCCTCGGCCGTGGCCACCTGGCGCCCGGCGTGGATGACCTTGCCGGTGCCGACGAGCCGCGCACCGTCGACGGGGACGCTTCGGATGTAGTTGACCTTCAGCTCGAGGGTCCCGTACCCGACGCCGGGCTCGAGCGTCGTGTGCACGGCGCAGCCCATGACGGAGTCCAGCAGCGTGGCGCAGATGCCGCCGTGCAGCGCACCGAGGGGGTTGGCGAAGTCCTGCCGCGTAGGCACGGAGAACTCCACCTCGCCGTGGTCGAGCCGCTCCACGCGCAGGTCGAGAAGGTCACCGATGAACCGCGGACGGTCCTCCAACGTGAAGGCCGTGCGCAGGAACTCGAGCCCGTCCAGGGACGCGAGGTGCTGCAGCTGCTCGTCGGTCAAGGTGCTCATCGTGGGTCCTCTCCTCGGGAGGTGCCCATAATAGACTGATCGGTCTATCATGGGCACATGACCCGTCCCGGAGCCCGCGAGCGCCTCGTCCAGGCAACGATCGCGAGTCTGCGCGACAACGGTGTCAGCGGCACCGGGATCGCGGAGGTGCTGCAGCGCAGCGGCGCGGCGCGGGGCTCGGTCTACCAGCACTTCCCCGCGGGCAAGTCAGCCCTCGTGGCGGCCGCTGTGCTCGCGGCGGGTCAGCACGTCAGCCGGCTCCTGGGGGATCACGCCACGGCGCAGGACAGGTTCGGGGCCCTCATCGCGTGGTGGGAGGCCGAGGTCGATCACGACGCCCGGGACGGCGTCCTGCGGGGTTGTCCCGTCGCAGCAGCGGCCGTCGACGCCGACCCGGTGGTGCGCGCCGCAGCCGCCGAGGTGTTCCAGCGGTGGCGCGACGACCTCGCGGCCGGTCTCGGCGACCTCCCCCGGGCCGACGCCGAACGACGAGCCTCGGTGGCCATCAGCGCTCTCGAGGGCGCGGTGCTGCAGGCTCGGGCCCAGCGGAGCACACGACCGCTGCGCGATGTCGGCGACATCGTGCCGCCGATGCTGCTCGGGCGTCCGGTCAGTCACTGATCCCGAAGAACTCCAGCATGACCTCGGCCGCGTCCACGGTCTGCGTCGTCTCGCCGAGACTCGGGATCTCCGGGGCTCCCGGCCAGGTGTGCCCCCCGTCCTCGACGAGGTAGGCCTGCAACGGGTGCGCACCGCAGGAGGGCCACACGAGGTGCTCGACGTCCTCGCCCTCCTCGGTGGTCCGGGCCACCGGGCCGCAGCCGTTGTGCGCCGCCCAGCCCTCGAGCGTCTCGCTCACCGGCTCCACCGGCTCCAGCGGTGTCTCGCCGCCGTCGAACGGCACCACGGGATCGGCCGTGCCGTGGAAGTAGACGATCGACGCCGGCGGGGCCGCGTCGCACATCGAGTCGTAGAAGGCGGCGGCGACCCCTCCGTACGCCTTGACCGGGAACTCTCCCGAGCACGCCATCGCGAAGACCAGGATGGAGCCGTTGGACAGCCCGGCGGCGTACTGACGATCCGGGTCGACGCAGTCCAGGTCGGCGACCTCCCCCATCAGCTCCCGCGCGTACGCGAGGTCGGATCCCGGCTCGTCCGCGGAGGTGCGGTAGTCCCACTGCGAGCCCGAGCCGATCGCTTGGGGCGCGACGACCATGTAGCCGAGCTCGTCGGCACGCTCGGCGATCCGCGAGTAGGCGAGCGTCGTGTCCGCCTGTCCACCGAGTCCGTGGAAGAAGTAGATGACCGGGAAGCGCTGGTCGCCGTCGCGCGACGCGGGAGCCTTGACGAGGTGCCGACGCCTGTCGCCCTCGTACTCCATCGACTGCCACGACTGCCCCTCGCAGGGGTCGCCGACCTCCGGGGGCGCCGTGGTCGCCACCGTCGAATCCACGGTGGGCTCGGCACCGCCGCCTCCTGGCACGCACCCCATGAGGACGAGACAGCAGGCCACGACCGTGAGGAGGTGACGACCCATGCGCACATTCTGCCCCAGTCGCACGAAAGCACCGCTCCCCGTCGCGAAGGTGCGCACCTGCCCCACCGGACCTACCGTCGGCCCATGGTGAGACTGCGCCGCGTGTCGGCGAGCATGCCGGGCTGGAGCCGAGTGCGGCACGGACGCGGGTTCCGCTACCTGGACACCGAGGGTGCCGCGCTGGAGACGGTCGACGTCGACCGCTGCAAGAAGCTCGTCATCCCGCCGGCGTGGACGCAGGTGTGGATCTGTCCGGTCGAGAACGGCCACCTGCAGGCCGTGGGCACCGACGACGCCGGGCGGCGTCAGTACCTCTACCACCCGGCCTGGCGTGAACGGCGCGATGCCGAGAAGTTCCAGCACATGGAGGAGTTCGCGCGAGCGCTGCTGGCCGGACGCCGCAAGGTCCAGAAGCACCTGAGCGAGGAACCGGACCTGCAGAGCGTCTGCGCCGCGACCTTCGGCCTGCTCGACCTCGGCATGTTCCGCATCGGGTCCGGGCGGTACACCGAGGAGAACGGCAGCCACGGTCTCACCACCCTGGAGACCGAGCACGTCTCCCGCGACGACGACGGCCTGGCCTTCTGCTACGTCGCCAAGTCCGGCCAGGAGGTGGAGGTGACCGTCCGCGACGAGCGGATCGTCGCACTCCTGGACGTCCTGCGACGCCGTCGCAGCGGGGGCAGCGAGCTGCTGGCCTACCGGGAGGGGCGCCGCTGGCACGACCTGGACGCCTCCCACGTGAACGAGTACGTGAAGCGGATGCTGGGCGATGAGTTCAGCGCCAAGGACTTCCGCACGTGGCGGGGAACGGTGGTCGCGGCGGCCGAGCTCTCGGTGGCCGACGGCTCCACCACGACGGCTCGGAAGCGGTCCGTCTCCGCGACGATGAAGGTCGTGGGCGAGCACCTCGGCAACACCCCGGCCGTCGCCCGGTCGTCCTACGTGGACCCACGGGTCGTGGACCTGTTCGACGACGGTGTCACCCTCGCGGCCGGTCATCGGCGGGTGGCCCCGGGCGAGCCGGTGAGTCGGACGATGGAGAGTCAGGTCCTCGAGCTGCTCGACAAGGCCTGAGCGACGTCACCCCCGCGGGCCGTGGGTCTGCAGCAGGAGCACAGGACCGGGCAGCCGCTCCCCAGGTCGCGAACTGCCGCGAGCGCCTTGGCCGTGTAGACGGGCTCGAGCCGCAACCCCTCATGGCCGGCAGCCAGCGTCAGGGCCTCCTCGGCCTCCGGCGTGGACGCGCCGTAGGTCTCCGCCGGCCATGCGGAGGAGGCGTCGAGATCGACCGGGGTGACCGTCTCCGAGACATCGGCACCGCGTGAACGCAGAAGGTCCGCGGTCTGCTGGGCGAGCCTCGCCACCGTCTCGGCGTCGAGCGTGAAGGCGGCGTTGACGACGATGCCGAGCCCCCGGCTGCGCAGGCCCGCCATCCTCGGCCCGAGCGTGAGTCCTGCTGCCGTGCCGCCGGAGCCGACCGCCGTGACGACGGTCGCGGGCTCGGGCAGCTCACCGGACTCCGGGCAGGCCGAGGTTCTCCAGGCGTCGCACAGGCGTCGGTCCGGTGCCGAGCCTGACGGACGGCAGGTCCGCACCGGGGATCCGACGCAGGAGGTGGGACACGGCTCAGGCCGCGGCGCCCTCGTCGGACGTGCCCGCCGTCGAATCCGCCACGGTGGACACGGCGGTGGGTTCGCCGGCACTCGGCCGCCAGCGCTTGATGCTGTAGACAATGAGGCCCCACGCGACGATCGCGGAGGCCATCAGGCCGACGCCCGTGACCCATCCCTGGGCAGGGAGGTCCGGACCGAAGCCGACGTTGAGGACCTCGAACTCCGGGATCCTCGGCCCGATCCCCCACACGATCCCGAGACCGAACAGCCACACCCCGCCCAGGACGCTCATCGCGATGCGCGGGACGGTCTGGACGCCGTAGACGGCCGCCTCGATCGCCTTCACCTTGAGGGGGTCGAGGATGCGTCGCGCCCACGAGTAGTGCCGAGCCAGGAGGGCGACTCCGGCGACGAGGATCAGGGTGCCGGGACCGGGCAGGGGCATGAGGATGATCCCGACGGGCACGAGGACCCAGCCGAGCGACTCGCTGCCCGTCCGGGCGAACCACCCCTTGAGTCGGGCCCACAGGCTCATGGGGACATGATGCCAAACCCGACCCAGCCTTGCCCACGTCCGTGGCGAACTCCCGGTGAACTCGTGTCCGCCGCGCGCTCGTGTGGCGTGGTCACGTCACCGCCGAGAGGATGAGCCCATGACCAGGCAGCAGCGTTCCCGAGCCCACGCCGTCCTGTCCCTCGCCGAGGAGGCCCTCGGCATGCACCTGCCCCTGCGGATCCGCCTGTGGGACGGCAGCGAGGCCGGTCCGCAGGAGGCACCCGTGCTGGTCCTGCGGAACAAGCGCGCCGTGCGGCACGTGCTCTACAAGCCGGGTGAGCTCGGAGTCGCCCGGGCGTACGTGCAGGGTGACCTCGACGTCGAAGGAGACCTGGCCGACGGTCTGCGTACCGTCTGGTCCGCCGTCCGCGAGGCCCGCGAGCACGACGAGTCCGCCGGTCGGCCGTCCGTCGGGCCCCGCACCGTCGCCAAGGGTGCCGCACTGGCGCTGCGCCTCGGAGTGCTCGGACGCCGCCCCGCCGCCCCGGCCGCCGAGTCCCAGCTGACCGGCGAGCTCCACAGTCGCGAGCGCGACCGCGCTGCCATCAGCCACCACTACGACCTGTCCAACGACTTCTACGAGCTGATCCTCGAGGAGACGATGGCGTACTCCAGCGGGTTCCACACCGCGCCGGACCAGACGCTGCACGAGGCACAGGTGGCCAAGCTGGACCTCGTGTGCCGCAAGCTCGACCTCCAGCCGGGCATGCGGATGCTCGACATCGGGTCGGGGTGGGGTTCCCTCACCCTGCACGCCGCGGAGCACTACGGCGTCCACGTCACGGGCGTGACGCTCTCGCACGAGCAGCGCGACTTCGTCATGAAGCGGGCGGCCGAACGCGGTCTCTCCGACCGGGTCGACGTCAGCCTGCGGCACTTCCGCGACCTGTCGGAGTCCGGCGTGCGGGACGGCGGCATCGACGCCGTGGCCTCCATCGAGATGGGTGAGCACGTCGGCGACGCGGAGTACGTCGTGTTCACCGAGTCCATCGAGCGCTACCTGCGCCCCGGCGGGCGGGTGCTGATCCAGCAGATGTCGCGCAGCAACGACCGCCCGGGCGACTCCCCCGGAGGCGGACCCTTCATCGAGACGTACATCGCGCCGGACATGCACATGAAGCCGCTCGCCAAGACCATCGGCCTGATCAGCGGTGCCGGGCTCGAGGTCCGCGACGTGCAGGCCATGCGGGAGCACTACCCGCAGACCGTGGCCGGGTGGGCGGCCCGCCTGGAGGAGAACTGGCCGACTGCCGTGGCACTCGTCGGCGAGGAGATGGCCCGCGTCTGGCGCCTCTACCTCGCCGGCGGCTCCCTGGCCTTCGAGGAGAACCGGATGGGCGTGGACCAGATCCTGGCCGTGAAGCCCAGCCGCCGGGGCGAGAGCGGCATGCCGGCGTCACCGGTGGCGTGGCTCGCATGATCGACAACGACGTCTCCCAGTCCCTCCTCACCCTGGCCCTCGGCCTCGTGACGGTGGCCCTGTTCATGGGCGTCTGCCTCACCCTCGCCATGCGCAGGGAGGAGCTCACGATCGTCGACACCGCGTGGGGCCTCGGCTTCGTCGTCGTCGCCGTGGTCTCCGTGCTGATCTCCGACCGCGGGGACGGCATGCCCGGTCCTGCCGCACTGCTTCTCGGGATGGTCGTCGTCTGGGGCGTGCGACTGTCGGTGCACCTGCACACTCGCAACCGCGGCAAGGGCGAGGACCCACGGTACGCCGAGATGGCGGAGAAGGACGGTCGTTCGTTCGCACGCGTCGCGACGACCCGGGTCTTCCTGCCCCAGGGCGTCGCCATGTTCCTCGTGGCCACCCCGGTCATGGTCGGCATGAACAACGAGGGCCTCATCGGCTGGCTCGCGTGGCTCGGCGTCGCCGTCTGGCTGGTCGGCTTCGTCTTCGAGACCGTGGGCGACTGGCAGCTCAAGGAGTTCAAGAAGCGTCCCGACACCGAGGGGAAGGTGATGGACGAGGGACTCTGGCGCTACACCCGGCACCCCAACTACTTCGGCGACGCGTGCGTCTGGGCGGGCATCTGGCTCGTCGCGGCGTCGTCGGTGCCGGGACTCCTCACGGTGGTCAGCCCCGTCGCGATGACGATCTTCCTGACCAAGGTCACCGGCGCCTCGCTCAACGAGAAGGGCATGCGCAAGACCAAGCCGGGCTACGACGACTACGTGCGACGCACGAGCGGCTTCGTCCCCCTGCCACCGAAGAAGGCCTCGTGATCCTGCCGTCGAGGACGCCCTGATGACACGGCACCTCGTCACGGGGGTGACGGGCTTCGTCGGCGCCAGCCTGGCCGAGCGGCTCGTCGAGCACGGGCACGAGGTCCGGGTACTGGTGCGTGACCCGGGCCGGCTCGCCGACGCGCCCTGGACCTCCGCGGTCGAGGTGGTGACGGCGGACGTCGGCGACGCGACCGCTCTGAGCGGTGCGTTGGAGGACGTCGACGTCGCCTACTACCTCGTGCACGCGATGGCCGACGGCGACGACTACGCGACCGCGGACCGCAAGCTCGCGACGACGTTCGCCCAGGCCTGTGCCCGCGCCGGAGTCGGGCGGATCGTCTACCTCGGAGGTCTGGGACCGGACGGACACGAGCTCACCGAGCACCTCGCGTCACGCCGCGAGGTGGGCCGCATCCTCCTCGACTCCCCCGTGCCCACCGTCGAGCTCCGCGCCGGCATGGTGGTCGGACGCGGGTCGGCCTCCTTCGACCTGCTGGAGCAGGCCGTCAGGCGACTTCCCGTGCTGGTCGGACCGTCGTGGCTCAACCGATCGATGCAGCCGATCGCCCTGGCGGACCTGCTGTTCTACCTCGAGGCCGTCGCCGGGCTGCCCGCCGACGTCAACCGGGCCTTCGACGTCGGCGGTCCCGACGTCGTGCGGTACCGGGACCTGTTGGCCGCCCACGCCAGGGCGGGCGGGCGTCGCGCCCCCACCACCGTCACCGTGCCGGTCCTGCTGCCGCACACGTTCAGCTTCCGGGTCGGCGAGCTGCCCCGCGGGCCCAGCTCGCTCAACGCCGCGCTGGTGCGCAGCCTCTCGGTGGACATGGTGTGCACCGAGCACGACCTGGCCGAGCTGGTCGGCGACCCGCCCGGAGGACTCACGTCGTTGGACGAGGCACTCCGCGCAGCGATGGCCTGACGACACGGCCCCGGCCCGAGGCAGCGCACGAGAGCCTCGTCCCGTTCCGCCCGGCGCGGTCCCGCTGACCAGCGAGAGGAGCGGACTCCTGCCGCCCGCCGCCTCGACTACTCGACTACTCGGAGACGGAACAGGC
>JBQGDU010000073.1:0-2980 GCA_052039245.1 Aeromicrobium sp.
GCTCCGCAAGGCATACGGTGGCGTCAAGGCGCTCGACGGGGACTCTGTGGACTTCAGGCACGGCAAGGTAAACGCCCTCATCGGACCCAACGGATAGGGGAAGACGACCTTCTTCAACTGCGTCACCGGGATGATCCGCGCCGACTCCGGCACCACGACCTACCGGGGACAGGACGTGACGACGCACCCACCGCACCGGATCGCCCGGGCCGGCATCGGCCGCAGCTTCCAGCTCTGCCGCGTCTTCCCGCGCATGACGGTGCTGGAGAACCTGCTCGCGGCCGTCCGCCCAGGCAGCCTGAGCCGGATGCTGCTGCCCGCCCAGCACGCCGACGACGTCGAGCGCGCCCGTGGCCTGCTGGCCCGGGTCGGCATCGACCACCTGGAACGGACCGAGGCACGGGACCTCTCCTACGGCCAGCAGAAGCTGCTCGAGCTCGCCGGCGTCCTCATGGCCGACCCGGAGACGATCATGCTCGACGAGCCGGCCGGTGGCGTGAACCCCGCACTCATCGACCGCATCGCCGATCTCGTCCGCTCGCTCAACGCCGAGGGCAAGACCTTCATCGTCGTCGAGCACAACATGGACCTGGTGATGAGCCTGTCCGACCACGTCGTCGTCTTCGACCGCGGTCGCCCCATCTGTGAAGGCACCCCCGAGGTCGTGCAGAACGACCCCCGAGTCCTGGAGGCCTACCTTGGCATCTGAGAACGCACCCCAGCCCGCGCCCGAACCGCGGCCGCTCCTGCAGCTCAAGGACATCGAGGCCGGCTACGGGCGCGCCGCGCTCGTGCTGCGAGGTCTGGACGTCACGGTGCCGCCCGCGAGCGTCGTGTGCCTGGTCGGCCCCAACGGTGCCGGCAAGTCCACCGTGCTGAAGGTCGCGAGCGGCATGCTCACGCCTCGCGCGGGCACCATCACCGTCGACGGCGAGGACGCCACCCGCAACGGGCCCCAGCAGATGCTCGCCGCGGGACTCGCGCACGTCCTGCAGGGTCACAGCGTCTTCCGCGAGATGACCGTCGAGGAGAACGTCCGGCTGGGCGCCTACACCGTCCGCGACAAGCAGGCGGTCGCCGAGCGCATCGACTTCGTCAAGACGCTGTTCCCCGTCGTCGGGGATCGCTGGGACGCCCTCGCCGGAGCGCTGTCCGGTGGGCAGCAGAAGCAGGTCGAGTTCGCGCGGTCGCTCATGGTGAGCCCGAAGGTCGTCCTGCTCGACGAGCCGTCGATGGGCCTGGACCCCAAGACCACCACGACCGTCTTCGAGCAGGTGGTCCGGATGCGTGACGCCGGGCTCGCCGTGCTCATGGTCGAGCAGAACGCCCGACGTGCGCTCGAGACCGCCGACCTGGGCTGCGTCCTCGACCTCGGCCGCGTCCACATCTCCGGCCCCGCGTCGGACCTGCTCGCCGACCCCCAGCTGGCCGAGCTCTACCTGGGTGGCCGCCCCAAGGGCGCGACGACGGACCCCGCCCGCACCGACCAGAACGCACAGGAGCACACGCATGCCTGAGACCACCTACCGCGTCGTCATGAACGGCGTCACCGGACGCATGGGCTACCGCCAGCACCTGCTGCGCTCCATCCTCGCCATCCGCGACGAGGGCGGCTTCGCGCTTCCCGACGGTGAGCGCATCCAGGTGGAGCCGGTCCTCGTCGGGCGCAGCGAGGACAAGCTCGCCCGGCTCGCCAAGGAGCACGGCATCGCGGACTGGACGACCGACCTCACCGAGGCGCTCTCGGACAGCGGCGCACCGATCTACTTCGACGCCCAGGTGACGAGCCGACGCAAGGACTCGATCCTCGCCGCCGTCGCGGCCGGCAAGCACGTCTACACCGAGAAGCCGACCGCCGAGTCCGTCGCGGACGGCCAGGAGCTCGTGGACGCTGCCGAGTCCGCCGGCATCATCAACGGCGTCGTGCACGACAAGCTCTACCTGCCCGGTCTGATCAAGCTCAAGCGGCTCATCGACAGTGGATTCTTCGGTCGCATCCTGTCGGTGCGGGGCGAGTTCGGGTACTGGGTGTTCGAGGGCGACATGATCCCCGCGCAGCGGCCCAGCTGGAACTACCGCGCCGAGGACGGCGGCGGCATGGTCCTGGACATGTTCTGTCACTGGAACTACGTCCTGGAGAACCTGTTCGGCTCGGTGGAGGCCGTCACCGCCAAGGCGGTCACCCACATCCCGGAGCGTTGGGACGAGCAGGGCCGTCGCTACGACGCCACCGCCGACGACGCCGCCTACGCCATCTTCGAGCTGGCCGGCGACATCGTCGCCCAGGTCAACTCCTCGTGGGCCGTGCGCGTCGAACGCAAGGAGCTCGTGGAGTTCCAGGTGGACGGCACGCACGGATCGGCCGTCGCGGGACTGTTCGACTGCCGCGCCCAGTCGCGCGTCCGCACCCCCCTGCCGGTGTGGAACCCCGACCTGCCGACCACGGAGGACTTCCGTTCGCAGTGGGATGAGATCCCCGACAACGCGGTGTTCGCCAACGGCTTCCGCGCCCAGTGGGAGCAGTTCCTCACCGACGTCCACCACGGACGTCCGCACGCCTACGACTTCGCCGCCGGTGTCCGAGGCCTGCAGCTGGTCGACGCCGGCTACGCGTCGTCCCGCGAGGGTCGTCGCATCACGATGGACGAGGTCACCGGATGACCGTCGTCCACCTGCCCGGAGCGGACGGACGCTGGCACGAGCGAGTGCTCGGCGAACCGCGCGAGTGGGCCGTCCACCCCGAGCCGTACCGGTCCCGCGTGGCGTTCGCGGCCGCGCACGTCGTGGCCGACCCGCTCGGCGAGAACGTGCCGGGAGCGCCCGCCGTCGTTGACTGGGACTCCACGCTCGCCTTCCGTCAGCACCTGTTCGACCACGGTCTCGGCGTCGCAGAGGCGATGGACACGGCTCAGCGCAACATGGGCCTGGACTGGCCCGCGGTGCAGGAGCTCGTGCGTCGCAGCGCAGAGCAGGCACGGTC
>JBQGDU010000074.1:0-9639 GCA_052039245.1 Aeromicrobium sp.
CGCGCCCGGGCGGGGCGCCCCGCCGCCGCTTCGTCTCACCAAGGCGGGCCCCCCGCCGGGTGGGGCGCGGGCCCCTCGTCGTCAAGGCTCAGGCAGGCGGGGCGAGCTCCCCGGTCACGAGGTAGACGACGCGACGTGCCATGGAGACGGCGTGGTCGCCGATGCGCTCGTAGTAGCGACCGAGCAGGGCGAGGTCGATGGCCGGCTCGATGCCGTGCTCCCACTCACCTCCGAGCAGTGCGCGGAAGAGGTCCCTGCGGAGCCGGTCCATCTCGTCGTCGGTGTCCTCGAGCCGGCTGGCGGCGGCGACGTCGCGGTTGGCGACGATGCGTGACGCGGCGTGGATCATCTGGTCTGCCACGGAGGCCATCGCCATGATGGTCGGCTGGAGCGTCACGGGCACCGCGACGTCGGGCATCCTCAGGCGGGACACCTTGGCGACATGGACCGAGAGGTCCCCCATCCGCTGCAGGTCGGTCAGCATGCGCAGCGTGGCGACGAGCTGGCGAAGGTCGGAGGCGACCGGCTGCTGCGTCGCCAGCAGGAGCAGGGCGCGCTCCTCGATCGCCTCGGTGGCCTCGTCGATCTCCTTGTCGCCGGCGATGACGGACTCCGCGAGCGGACCGTCGGCGTTGAGCAGGGCCGCGGTGGCCGCGGCGACTGCCTTCCGCACGGTTCCGGTCAGGGTCACGAGATCGTCGACGATGGTGTCGAGCTGTTCGTAGTACTGGTCACGCATGCCCCGGAACCTACGCGCGGACGGTGAACGGCAGGCGACCAGCCGTGAACGAGGCGTGAACAGCACCGGAAAGTCCCACGTCACCCCCTGTTCACGGTCGGGAGGCCGACGATCGTGGGCCTACCATCGGTTTCGTGGACATCGGTGCAGGCCTGCTCGCCGCGGGCGTCGTGGGCGCACTCCTCGGCGCGATCGTCACCTACACGTGGCGCTACAGCGAACGTCGTCAGGTGCAGGCGCCGCCGGAGCCGGCACCGCTCGTGCCACCTGGCGCCGACGCCGTGCTGTCGGTCCTGTCGTCGTCGGCGGTCCTGCTCGACACCTCCGAGGAGGTCGTCAAGGCCTCCGCCCCGGCCGTCGCGCTCGGTGTCGTGCACGACGGCCGCGTGCAGCACGAGGAGATCCTCGACATCGTGCGACTCGTGCGTCGTGACGGGCAGGTGCGCGAGGCGGACCTCGACCTGCAGCCCCGTCGTGGGTCGACGGCCCACGTCAGGGTCAGGGTCGGACCGCTCACCTCGCGCCTGGTGCTCGTGCTGGCGCTCGACCAGACCCACGAGCGTCGCGTGGAGGCCATCCGTCGCGACTTCGTCGCCAACGTGAGCCACGAGCTGAAGACGCCGGTCGGTGCCATCGGCCTGCTGGCCGAGGCCGTGTCCGAGGCCCGCGACGACCCCGAGGCGGTCACGCGGTTCGCGGCGCGCATGCAGGGCGAGAGCGAGCGCCTCACGCGTCTGGTGCAGCAGATCATCGACCTCGCCCGTCTGCAGGACGACCAGATCAGCGAGGACGCCACGGTCGTGAAGGTCGACGAGCTCACCTCCGAGGCGTGCGAGCACTCGGCCACGGAGGCCGAGAGCAAGCAGATCGAGATCGCTCGCGACGTCCAGCCCGACCTGCTCGTGCACGGCGATCGCGGCCAGCTGCACGCGGCGGTCAGCAACCTGGTGGAGAACGCCGTCGCCTACAGCCCGGAGGGCTCGCGCGTGGCCGTGACGGCGAAGGCCGAGGACGGCACGGTGCGCATCACCGTCTCCGACCACGGCATCGGCATCCCCGGGGACGAGCTGGACCGCATCTTCGAGCGCTTCTACCGGGTCGACCCGGCCCGCGCTCGAGCCACGGGCGGAACGGGCCTCGGCCTGTCGATCGTCAAGCACGTCGCGGCCAGCAACAACGGCACGGTGGAGGTCTGGAGCGAGCCCGGCGCGGGCTCGACATTCACGCTGGCGCTCCCGGAGCACCGGCTCGAGATCGAGGAGGAGTCCGCGTGACTCGCGTACTGGTGGTCGAGGACGAGACGTCCTACAGCGAGGCCTTGTCCTACGTGCTGCGCAAGGAGGGCTTCGACGTCGCGATCGCCGAGACCGGTCCCGACGCGCTGGAGGAGTTCGAGCGCGGCGGAGCCGACATCGTCCTGTTGGACCTCATGCTGCCCGGACTCCCCGGGACCGAGGTGTGCCGGCAGATCCGGCAGACGTCGTCGGTGCCCATCATCATGGTCAGCGCCAAGGACACCGAGGTGGACAAGGTCGTCGGCCTCGAGCTGGGCGCCGACGACTACGTCACCAAGCCCTACTCCCCCCGTGAGCTCGTGGCGCGCATCCGCGCGGTCCTGCGCCGGGGCGTCGTGGAGGAGATCGACGACGACGCGGTGCTCGAGGCGGGCCGCGTCCGGATGGACGTCGAGCGACACCTCGTCTCGGTGGAGGGCGAGACCGTGCGTCTGCCGCTGAAGGAGTTCGAGCTGCTCGAGTTCTTCCTGCGCAATCCCGGCCGCGTGCTGACGCGGGGCCAGCTGATCGATCGCGTGTGGGGCGCCGACTACGTCGGTGACACCAAGACGCTCGACGTCCACGTCAAGCGCCTGCGCGCCAAGATCGAGCCCGACCCCAGCCAGCCGGTCACGCTCACCACCGTGCGCGGCCTCGGGTACAAGCTCGACGCCTGACCTCTCCATCGGTGCCTCAGCAACCGAAAGCGGCCTGCCGGCCTTCGATCGGTGCCTGAGCAACCGCATCCGCGCTCTTCAGGTTGCTCAGGCACCGATGGGGGTCGGGTCCCCGAGAGACTGACCCGGAGCAGGCAGGACGCTCGTCGTCAGCGGCGCCCGAGCAGGCGACGCAGGTGCAGGGCCCACAGCGTGGCACCAAGCGCGACGGCGGCGCAGCCCAGCAGACCCGTCGTCCAGGTGAAGGAGTTGAGCTGCGGCGCGGCGACGTGGAAGCCGACCCCGAGCGTCTGCGACTGCTCGACGGAGGCCGGCAGCCCGTAGTCCTCGATCGTCCGCTCGATCGCCCACCCACGTGCCCAGGGGACGGCGAACGCGGCCACCGCGCAGTACACCGCGAGGAGCCCGGTGACGGCGACGGTCGCCAGGCTCACCGGACGGCGTCGCAGCACCCCGAGCGCCGTGACGACGGCGAGCACCACCAGCAGCGCCGCCAGCCCGTGCACGAGGTTCGAACCGAGGTTGTAGGCGGCGTCGATGCGACCGTCGGCCACGTCGACGGTCACGACCGACGTGCTCCGGACCGAGGCGCCCTCGGCGGCGAAGCCCGACGCACCACTCGTGTCGCGGGCGAAGGCCTGCAGCTCCACCGACGTCCTCCCGGCAGCCGGTCGGCCGCCGAAGATCGCCGAAAGCGCGATCGCACCGAGTGCGATCGGGGAGACGGCCAACGTCGCGAGTCCCGTCCCACGAGCCACGCTCCCCGGCTTGCGACGGACGACACCGGGCCGACGTGGCTTCACCGCTGGACGCTTGCTCACGGTCTCATTGTCTTTCGCCATGAGCCGCGCCGTCCTCGGTTCGAGGAATTCAACGGCGTCCGGTCCGCTCGGACACCTCGCCGAGGCTCGCCACCGGGATCCGCCTCCCACGGATGACGCCGCAGGACCAGAGGAGCAACGTCGCGGAGAGCGCGGCGAGGCCGAGCATGGTGGGCGTCCACCAGCCGAGGTCGGTCATCGGACCCTCCACCCAGTAGTTGATCCCGGAGTCACGCCCCGCAGGTTCCGTCGCCGGCAGGCCCTCGATCACGATGGCACGGGCCACTGCACGATCGAGCGCGAGCGGCGCCGCGAAGGCGCTCGTGAGCGCGACGGCGAGCACGCTTGCCAGCACCACGGACGCCAGCACGCGTCCGCCGCGCCGCCAGAACGCGCCGACGGCCGTCGCGGCGAGCAGGAGAACGACGAGGACGGCGAACAGGTGCAGGAGGTCGGCCCACAGGTAGTACAGGAGGTCGACCTCGTCGTCGTAGACGTCCAGGACGACGTCACGCGGCACCTCGGTCCCTGGCGCGGCCTCGACGACGCGGGTCCGTACCGCCACCGCTGTCATGCCTGCCGTCGGCCGCACGTTCCACACGGCGTTCATCCAGATACAGAAGAGAGCGACCGGTGTCGCAGCGAGCGTCGCGACAGCCGACACCCGTACCACGACCTTCGGCCACACCGCCACGTCCAGCAGTATGGAGCCGATTCGTGAGCCCGGCAGCCACTTCGCCCCGATCAACGGGACGGCGACGGGCGCCGCCCCGCGGCAGGGTCAGCGACCCTGGTTCGCGACGGCGGCGATGGCGTCGGCGGCGGCGTCGGGGTCGAGGTAGCGGCCACCCTTCGTGACGGGGCGCAGGTCGGCGTCGAGCTCGTAGACGAGCGGGATGCCCGTGGGGATGTTGAGGCCCACGACCTCGTCCTCACCCAGTCCGTCGAGGTGCTTGACGAGAGCACGCAGGGAGTTGCCGTGCGCCGTGACGAGGACGGTGCGGCCGTCGAGCAGGTCCGGGACGATGCTGTCGTACCAGTACGGCAGCATGCGATCGAGCACGTCGGCGAGGCACTCGGTGCGCGGGAGCAGCTCGTCCGGGAGTGCGGCGTAGCGCGGGTCCGCGGCCTGGCTGAACTCGTCGTCGTCGGCCAGCTCCGGCGGAGGCGTGCTGTACGAGCGGCGCCACGTCATGAACTGTTCCTCGCCGTACTCCTCCAGGGTGGCCTTCTTGTCCTTGCCCTGCAGGGCACCGTAGTGCCGCTCGTTGAGCCGCCAGGAACGCTTGACCGGGATCCAGTGCCGGTCGATGCCGTCGAGGACGATCTGCGACGTACGGATGGCGCGACGCAGCAGCGACGTGTGGGAGACGTCCGGCGCGATGTCGGCATCGGCCAGCAGCTGTGCACCGCGACCGGCCTCCTGCACGCCCTGCTCGTTCAGGTCGACGTCCACCCAGCCGGTGAACAGGTTCTTGGCGTTCCACTCGCTGTGCCCGTGGCGCAGCAGGACGAGGGTGTAGGTCATGTCCGGAGCGTAGCGAAGGAGCCCGAGTGACCGGCGAGGGACGAGCGGGGTGTGTCCGGGTCCGGAGCCCGTGGCGACCGCACGGTCCTCGACGCCGTCCGCCCCGACGGCGAGAATGCTGGCGTGCTGATCGCCCGTCCCACCCTCGAGCGGATCGTCGCCGGAGAGGTCACGTTGCAGTTCCGGCGCTGGCGTCGCCCCACGGTCCGCGCGGGCGGGACCCTGCGCACCGCGGTGGGGGTGCTGGCCGTGGAGGCGGTGGATCCCGTCTCGCTCGCGTCCGTCACCGTGGCAGACGCGCGGGCGGCCGGATTCGCGAGTCGTCGCGAGCTGGTGACGTCGCTTGGGGGGCGCGTCGGGACGCTGTACCGGATCGACCTCCGGCACGTCGGCGACGACGCCCGCTCGCACCTGCGGACGCAGGACCGGCTCTCCGAGGCCGATGTCGCGTCACTGGCGCAGACCCTCGACGTGATGGACCGGCGCAGCCGCTACGGCCCCTGGAGCGGCGAGACGCTCGACGCGATCGCACGCCGGCCCGCGACGTCGGCCCGTGCACTGGCCGACGACCTGGGCCGCGAGAGGCTCCCGTTCAAGCGCGACGTGCGACGACTGAAGGAGCTCGGCCTCACCGAGAGTCTCGACAGGGGGTACCGGCTCTCCGCCCGCGGGGAGGCGTTCCTGCGCGCGCGACCCTGAGTCAGTCCTCCGGCTCCTCGCGCCACTGCGTGTACATCTGACGCAGGGCCTGCACGTAGTCGTCCTGCGACTGCGGTCCCGCAAGCGTCCAACGCGACTCCGCGACGACGAACGGCAGCTGCGTGATGGCGAGCGAGCGCGCCGTCTCGTCCTGGCGACGGACGACGTCGGCGTAGTCGTCGCTCGCGAGCAGGGCGTCGGCGGTCTCGAGGTCGAGGCCGACGAGCGCCGCCCTCGAGGCGAGCACGAGCGGATCGCCGATGTCGGCGCCCTCCAGGAAGTGCGCCCGCCACAGCTGCTGCGCGAGGTCCTGCTGCACGGCCGGCCCGTCCTCCTCGGCCCAGACCAGCAGACGCCACGCGTCGAAGGAGCTGGCACGCACGGCGTCGTCCACGTTGAGCTCGATGCCGGAGATCCGCGCAGCCTTCACCACCTGGTCGTAGAACGCGTCGGCCCTCTCACGGCCACCCAGCTCCTGCGCACGCACCTCCATCAAGGGGCGGGCGTCGCTGGGCTCGTCCGGGGCGAGCAGGTGGGCACGCAGCGAGATCATCACCGGCTCTCCGGTCATCAGCGTGAACGAGGCGGCCGCCCGGTTCAGCCGGACCACCCCGACGTAGGACCACGGATCGGTGACGTCGCAGAAGACCGAGACCTGCATGGTGCCCACGCTACGGCGTCGCCGGGCCGATCGCGGCGCCCGGCCGCGCCCGCCCTCGGCTCGCCGTCGCCAGGACGGCGCACGCAGAGGGCATGATTCGACTCATGGACGAGACCACCATCGTGCTGCTGGCCGTGGGGCTCGGTGTCCCGGCGTTCTTCGCCCTGATCATCGGCATCATCCTGTTCGCGGGGAAACCTCGCCCCAAGCCCGGGCTGGGGCCGCGCCCCGCAGCGCCTGGTGTCCATCCCACCACCGGGTCGTGGAACGCGATGATCCTCGACGGTCCGACCGGGTCACTCGGCGGGACGCTCGGCGCCACGACCGGCGTCTTCCACGTCGACCACGGCACGTTGTCCTTCGTGCCGGACGGAGCGACCCTCCCGGAGTGGTCGGTGCCGTGCCACCAGGTCGCCGCGCGAGCCCACTCGATGTTCAGCACCGCCGGGGTGCTGTTGTGGACGCCGCACGCGCACATCCGGTGCAACGTGAGCCGGGAGCACCTCAATTGGCTCTCCCAGAACACCCTCAAGACGATGCGCGAGCCCCAGTACTACCGCGAGTTCGTGGGTGTCCTCGCCGCGAACGGCGCACGCCTGGTCTGACCACGGGCCGGCCGCGCGAGGTGGCGCGAAACGCGGACAGGAACGCGCCGCCACGGATACGGTGAACCGCCCGATGGGAGGGACCTGAGGGCGGAAGGTAGAGATACATGAAGTCCTCCATGCTGCGCGTCGTATGCATGTCCGCCCTCGTGGGCCTGCTGCTGGGGCTCGCTGGCGTCCCAAGCCAGGCCGCCGTAGCCTCCGCCCCCACAGTGAGCGGCAGGGCCGAGATCGGCCAGACACTGACCGCGGCCCCCGCCACCCCGAGCCCGGCCGGACTGTCCTTCCAGTGGTACGCGGATGACGTTCCGATCGCCGGGGCGACTCGCGCGATGTTCACGATCACCCCCGCGCAGGCTGACCGAGCGCTGTCCGTCGAGTCCATCGACATGGGGGCCGCGCCCAGCGAACGATCACTTCCCACACGTCGGGTCATGCGCGTCGCCACACCACGAATCGAGGGCACGCTCGCCGTTGGATCGACTCTCAGGGTCCAGCGGGGGTCCTGGTCAGCGGGGTCGAGCGCCGCCTACCAGTGGTACGCCGGAGCCACGAAGATCTCCGGCGCGACGTCCTCCAGCCTCAAGCTCACTTCGGCCCATGGGGCCAAAGCCATTCGCGTCCTCACGACCGGGCGCGCCCCGGGCTACCAGGAGGCGTCGAGGTCGTCGCTCAGTACGGCCAAGGTGTTCACCGCCGCCGCGAAGCCACGCATCACCGGGAAGCGCGCTGCGGGTCGCACACTCACCGCGGAGCGCGGGACATGGATGAAGAACGCACGGATCAGCTACCGCTGGTATGCAGATGGGCAGGCGCTCTCCAAGGCCACCCGGTCGACACTCAAGGTCCCATCATCGGCCGTCAACAAGAAGATCACCGTCCAGGTCACCGGATCTCGCTCCGGATACGCCACCGTCACCAAGTCGTCGTCCGGCACAGCCAAGATCCAGCGCATCGGCACGCCGCGCCTCTCCGGCAGCGCAACCGTCGGGAAGACAGTGCGCGTCTCACCCGGCACATGGACCTCCGGGACGAAGTTCCGTTACCAGTGGTACCTCAACGGCAAGCGGATCTCCGGCGCCACGAAGACCACCGTCAAGGTCAAGTACGCATGGCGTGGCAAGCGACTCTCGGCCAGGGTGAAGGGGACGCGATCGGGCTACAGCACCTTCAATCCGTCAACGAAGCGATCGGCCAAGATCCGAGTCCCTGAACGCACCGCACCGGCGTCCTTGACGACGTGTCCGTCGTGGGCCCCTATCAAGGGCAACGCAGACTCCGGTATCTACCACGTGCGCGGCCAGCGATTCTACGACGCCACCCATCCAGAAGAGTGCTTCCGCACCGAGTCCGCGGCACGCGCTGCGGGATATCGCAAGGCCAAGGTCTGAGTCCTCACCCCTTCGGGCGCAGGTGTCGGAAGGCCTCGAGATTCCTCGTGGACTCACCTCGGGACTCGCGCCACTCCCACTCCTTGCGGATCGAGGAGGCGAAGCCGAGCTCGAGGAGGGTGTTGAACGACTCGTCGGCGTAGGTCAGGACGGACCCGAGCAGACGGTCGACCTCCTCCGTGGTCACGGCGTGCAGCGGCAGACGTCCGTCGAGGTAGACGTCGCCAGCGGAGTCCACCGCGAACGCCACGCCGAACAGCTTGAGGTTGCGCTCCAGCATCCAGCGGTAGACGGCCTCGTGGTTCTCGTCCGGTCGGCGCGCCACGAACGCGTGGACGCCGAGCGCGTGCCGCCCGACCTCCAGCCGCACGGTGGTCTTGAGCTTGCGCTCCCCCGGCAGGTCGACGTCGAAGATCCCCGGCCGGTGCTCGGTGAAGTCGAGGTCGGCGTCGACGAGGGCAGCCGCGATGACGTCCCGCGCCCGGTCGGTGCTGGCTCCGGCGTCCGGCTCAGTCACGGCGTGTCCTCTCCTGGTGCTGGGCCATCGCCCGGCGGTAGATCTCCAGCGTGCGCTCGGCGGTGACGTCCCAGCCGAACGACGACGCGTGCGCGACGGCCTTGAGACCCATGGCCTCCCGCAGTGCGGGGTCTGCGACGAGACGACCGAGGGCGGCGGCGTAGTCGGCCGGGTCGTGACCGTCGACGAGCAGACCGCTCACGCCGTCGGCCACGGCGGTCTCGAGACCTCCGACGCGGGCGGCGACGACGGGGGTGCCGCAGGCCTGGGCCTCGACGGCCACCAGGCCGAAGGACTCGTTGTACGACGGGACGCAGACGGCGGTGGCCGCTGCGTACCAGTCGGCCAGCTCGGGCTGGGTCATCGGCGGGACGAGCTCGACGACGTCGCCGATGCCGAGCTCGTCGGCGAGGTCGACGAGCGCGGAGGGTCGGTCCAGGCCGGAGCCCGACGCACCTCCCACCACGACGACCCGCACGGTGCGGCGCAGCTCGGGCCGCTGCTCCAGCAGGACCGCGGCGGCCCGCAGCAGCACGTCGGGCGCCTTGAGCGGCTGGATGCGTCCGGCGAACAGCAGGACGTGGGCCTCGTCGGGGATGCCCAGGGCGGCGCGCGCCTCCGTGCGTCGACCACCTCGGAAGACCTCGACGTCCACGCCGGGGTGGACGACGTCGACCCGTGCCGGGTCGGCGCCGTAGAGGTCGACGAGCTCGCGACGCTCGTCGTC
>JBQGDU010000075.1:0-18004 GCA_052039245.1 Aeromicrobium sp.
CGCGGCCCGCGTCCGCGAGCTGCTCGACGACGCCGGTGCCACCACGGTGGACCCCGCCTTCACCGGCGTCGTCGTCGGACTGGTCATGGAGGCCGTGCACCGTGGACGCAGCGCCGAGCTCACCGGCCGCGACGACGCGAGCGCCTACCGCGCACTCGCCCAGCTCGTCACGGCCGGCCTGCGCGCCTGACGGCGGCGAGGCTTCCCCCGAGACCTTCGGCCGCACAGGACCGCCGCAGGAACCCGTCGATCAGCGCACGGGACTCCTCGGTGGCGGAGGAGTCCGCGATGGAGCGGGCCTCGACGTCGAGCTGGTCATCGAGCGAACGCTCACAGCCCTCCCGCAGGAGGCGCCGTGCGCGTCCGAAGGCCGCGGCGGGTCCGGCGGCCAGCTGCGCCGCCACCACCCGTGCCTCGTCGAGCGCCGTGCCGTCGTCCACCACACGGGTGACGATGCCCCAGTCAGCGGCCTCCTCGGCGGTGAGTCGACGTGGCGTGAGGGTCAGCTCGAGCGCGCGCTGCAGGCCGACGACCCGCGGCAGCAGCCACGACTGGCCACCGTCGGGCGTGAGGCCCACCGACGTGTACGCCGTCACGAACCTCGTCGAGCGGTCGGCGACGACGAGGTCCGCACCGAGGACGAACGACAACCCGATCCCGGCCGCCGCCCCGTGCACGGCAGCGACCACGGGCTTCTCGAGCGCGTCGAGCAGTCGCGTCGCACGGTGCGCCTGCTCGGCCAGCGCGTGCACGAAGGCCGGGCGGTCGTCGGCGTCGGCCATGGCGGCGAGGTCGCCTCCGCTGCTGAACATCCGCCCGTTCCCGCTGAGCAGGAGCACCCTGACGTCCGCGTCGTCGCGCACCTGCCCGAGTGCGTCCTCGACAGCGCGCCCGGTGGCCATGTCGAGCGCGTTGGAGGCCTCCGGACGGTCGAACGCGAGGTGTGCGACGCCGTCGACGACGTCCAGCGTGATGCCGGGCCGCGCGCTCATCGCGGCGCCATCCGGAGGGCGCCGTCCATGCGGACGACCTCACCGTTGAGGTAGTCGTGCTCGACGATCATCGTCACGAGACGCGCGTACTCCTCCGGCCGCGCGAGACGCTGCGGGAACGGCACCCCGGCGGCGAGGCCGGCGCGAACCTCCTCCCCCACCGTGGCCAGCATGGGGGTGTCGACGATGCCAGGGGCGATCGTGTTGACCCGGATGCCGTGCTGGGCGAGGTCTCGCGCGGCCGGCAACGTCATCCCCACGACGCCACCCTTGGACGAGGAGTACGCCACCTGACCGATCTGCCCGTCGAACGCGGCGATCGAGGCGGTGTTGACGACGACACCGCGCTGGCCGTGCTCGTCGGGCTCGGTCTGCGCGATCGTCTCGGCGGCGAGCGCCATGACGGTGAAGGTCCCCACGAGATTGACCTGCACGACCTTGGCGTAGAGGCCGAGGTCGTGCACGCCCTTGCGACCGAGGATGCGCGCCGACGGACCGATGCCGGCGCAGCTCACGACGGTGCGCAGCGGGGCGAGCTCCGCGGCGACGCCGAGGGCCGAGCGCACCTGCTGCTCGTCGGTGACGTCGGCGGCGGCGTAGGTGACGCCTTCGACGCCCGGCGCCGCGTCGAGCGCACTCGGCTGGTCGATCGCGACGCCCGGCGCCCCGCGCTCGGCGAGCGCCGCCGCCGTGGCCGCGCCGAGTCCCGACGCCCCTCCGGTGACGATGGCGGACGTGTCCTTGAGCTCCATGGTCCCTCTCTTCTCTCGGGTGGTTCCCCGCTGAGCCTGACGTTCTCACGGCGACACGCCCGGCGTGTCCGTCAGGACGTCGGACTCAGCGGAGGTGGCGACTGATGACCAGCCGCTGGATCTGGTTGGTGCCCTCGAAGATCTGCATGACCTTCGTCTCGCGCATGTAGCGCTCCACCGGGAAGTCCTTGGTGTAGCCCGCCCCGCCGAGCACCTGCACGGCGTCGGTGGTGACCTTCATGGCGTTGTCCGTGGCGACGAGCTTGGCCACCGACGCCGCGCGGCCGTAGGGCCGGCCGGCGTCCTTGAGCCGGGCGGCGTGCAGGTAAGTGGCGCGCGCGGAGTCGACGGCGGCGGCCATGTCCGCCAGCACGAACCCGAGCCCCTGGTGGTCGATGATCGCCTTGCCGAACGCCTCGCGCTCCTTGGCGTAGGCCACCGCGGCGTCGAGGGCCCCCTGTGCCACCCCGGTGGCCACCGCGGCGATGCCGAGGCGACCGGCGTCGAGCCCGGCGAGGGCGATCGACAAGCCCTGCCCCTCCTCGCCGAGCCGCCGCTCGACCGGGATCCGGACGCCGTCGAACAGCATCGTGGCCGTCGCCGAGCCCATGAGGCCCATCTTCTGCTCGGGCGGGTCGGCGCTGAGCCCAGGCGTGTCGGCGGGCACGAGGAAGCACGAGATCCCCTTCCCACCGTCGCCGCTCGTGCGGGCCATCACCTTGTAGAAGTCGGCCTCACCGCCGTGCGTGGTCCAGGCCTTGGCGCCGTCGAGCACGTACTCGTCCCCTTCCCGGACCGCCTTGGTGCGCATCGCGGCGGGGTCGGAACCGGCATGGGCCTCGGAGAGGCAGTAGGCGCCGAGCAGGTCCCCGGCGAGCATCTCGGGCAGCCACTGCTCCTGCTGCTGGGACGTGCCGGCGGTGGCGAGGCCGAAGCAGCTGAGGGCGTGGACGCTCACCCCGACACCGACGCTGGCCCACGCCGACGCGACCTCCTCCACGACCTGCAGGTACACCTCGTAGGGCAGGCCCGCGCCTCCGACGTCCTCCGGATAAGGCAGTCCGAGCAGCCCGGCACGTCCGAGGGTGCGGAAGACCTCCCGCGGGAAGGTCCCGGAGGCCTCCGCCTCGTCGACCCGCGGCCGCAGCTCCGCGTCGACGATGGAGCGGGTCAGCTCGATGAGGTCGGCGGACTCCTCGGTGGGCATGAGTCGTTGCACGGCCATGGCAGCTCCTGTCGCGTGGGCCTGAACCCTCGGCTTCGGTACCAGAATCTACATTCCAGTACCGGAACCCGCTCACCCGGTACCGTCTGCGCATGACTCCGCGATCGACCGGGCCTCTCTGGCCGACGCTCTTCGCCGTCGTGACCGCCGCGCACCTGGTGCTCCTCGGGCTCGACGCCACCCCGTGGGACAGCATCACGAAGTGCCTCATCGCACCCACGCTCATCGGTTGGGCCCTGGCCGCCGACGGTCCTCGTGCCCTGCTGGGATTCCTGTTCTTCTGCCTGCTCGGTGACCTGTTCCTCGAGATCGAGCCACTGTTCATCGTCGGGATGGCCGCCTTCGCCGTCGCCCACGTCGTCCTCATCGGCCACCTCGTGCGGCGCGGCGCCCTCGACGGCCTGCGCGCCCGCCCGTGGCTCGTCGCGGTCTACGGCGTCCCGGCGATCGGACTCGTGGTCTGGCTGTGGGGCGGTCTCCCCGCCGACCTGCTCGTCCCCGTGCCGGTCTACACGGCGCTCCTGCTCACCACCGCCGTCACCGCGATCGCCGTCGATCGTGTCGTCGGCGCCGGCGGTCTCCTGTTCCTCGTCTCCGACGGCATCATCGCGCTGGGCATCGCCGAGCGCATCCCACCCGATGCCGTCCTCACGAAGCTCGCCATCATGACGCTCTACTCCAGCGCCATCGCTCTCATCACGGTGGGACTGCTCCGGCCGGTCCCCTCGGACGTCGCGCCGCAACAGACGACACGGTCGACGGGGCAGAGAGGCGCCGCGTGAAGCGGGACCGGGCCTACCGCTGGGTCGTGAGCGCCTTCGCCGGGCTCTTCCGGCTCCTCGGCGTGCGGATCAGCGTGCACGGCGCCGAGCACCTGCCGGCCCGTGGCCCGGCCGTGCTGGCCACCAACCACATCAGCTTCCTGGACTTCGCCTTCGTCGGGTACGCGGCCCGCGAACGTGGCCGACTGGTGCGCTTCATGGCCAAGAAGTCACTGTTCGAGACCCCCGGGGTCGGACACCTGCTCCGCGCGATGGGCCACGTGCCCGTGGACCGGTGGTCCGGCGCCGGCGCGTACCGGCAGGCCCGCCGGCGGCTCGGCCAGGGCGAGATCCTCGGCGTGTTCCCCGAGGCGACGATCAGCCGCTCGTTCCGGGTCAAGCGGCTCAAGGCCGGCGCGGCCGCGCTCTCCTCGCGCAGCGGGGCACCGATCGTCCCCTGCATCCTGTGGGGCGCCCACCGCATCGCGACGGTGGACCGCAGGCCCAGCCTTCGCCGTGGCGTCGCCGTGACGATCCTCCTCGGTGAGCCGATCGTGCCCCGCGAGGGTGAGGACGTCGACGTGCTCACCGCACGCCTGCGCTCCGCCCTGGAGACGATGCTCGACGAGGCGATCGACGCCTACCCCGACCAGCCACGCGACGACGCGGACCGCTGGTGGCTGCCGCACGATCGCGGGGGCACCGCCCCCGACGTCGAGACGGGCAACCGGCTCGACCGCGAGGCGTTGCGCCGCATCGGGGCCCCGAGCGACTGACGCCGTCGTCGGGCACCATGTGAGTCATGGGACCCGGCGAACGGACGACGGTCGAACGACACCACCCTGCGGGGGACCTCACCTTCGACGTCCGGCTCGCCGGACCGCCGGACGGCCCTCCCGTCCTCCTCCTGCACGGCTTCCCGCAGACGTCGCAGTCGTGGGACGACGTCGTCCCGACGCTCGTCGAGGCCGGGCTGCGGACCATCGCACCGGACCAGCGTGGCTACTCCCCCGGCGCCCGGCCCACCGACATCGCCTCCTACGCCTTCGGGGAGCTGGTCGGCGACGTCGTCGCCCTGCTCGACGAGCTCGGTCTCGACGACGTGCACCTCGTGGGGCACGACTGGGGCGCGGCGGTCTCGTGGGGCGTCGCCGCCTTCCACCCCGATCGGGTGCGCACCGTAACGACGTTCTCACTCCCCCACCTCGCGGCCTACAACCGAGCCATCCGCGACGACCCGGACGCGCGCGAGCGCGCGTCCTACATCGGCCTCCTCCGACAGGAGGGCAAGGCGGAGGAGGTGCTGCTGGAGGCCGACGCCGCCCGGCTCCGGGCGATGTACGGCGACGCCGTCCCGCCCGCGCGGGTGGCGGCGTACCTGGGGCACCTGCTGGAACCGGGCGCGCTGTCGGCGGCGCTGGCCTGGTACCGCGCGATGGACCGGAGCCTCGCCGAGCTGCCGTCGGTCTCGGTCCCGACGACGTTCGTGTGGAGCGACGGGGACACCGCGATCGGCCGCGCCGCCGCCGACGCGTGCGGCGAGCACGTGACGGGCGAGTTCGAGTACGTCGTGCTGCCCGACGTCACGCACTGGATCCCCGACGAGGCGCCCGACGCGGCGGCTCGCGCGATCCTCACGCGGGTCGGGCGCGACGCCGACTGACCTGACGGTCAGGAGGCGAGCGGCCAGCCGGACGGGTCGTCCAGCTCACGACCCACCCGGCTCGCGTAGGAGTTCCAGTCGGCCGCCCGATCGGCGAACCAGTGACGCTGACGCTCCATGAGCTCCTCGAGCCCCACGTCACCGACGTCGACGTGGCGAGCGCCGAGCTCCACCGCCACCTCGCGCGCCGCCCGGGCGTCCACCGTGGCGTCGTGCGCACCGTCCAGCGTCACGCCGTAGTACGCGGCGACGTCGACGAGCCGCCGTGGGCCCATCCCGCCGCGCTCGATCCCCCAGTCGACGACGAACGGGTCGACGACCAGCAGGCGGTCCCAGTCCGGCTCCTGCAGACCATGGCGTCGCGCCTCGGCACGGAGCATCGTGAGGTCGTAGCAGGCGTTGTAGACCACGAGCCCGACCCGCCGCTCGATGAGGCTCTGCACCCAGTCGACGACGACGGAGAGCGCCTCGGCCGGGCCGGGGGCGCCGGCCACTGCGGCGTCGGTGATGCCGTGGACGCGCGACGCCTCCTCCGGGATGGGCACCCCGGGGTCGACGACACCACTGATCTCGAAGCCCGGCTCATCGAGCAGCGCATAGGAGACGACCCGGTCCGCGTGCGGATCGACTCCCGTGGTCTCGAAGTCCAGGGACGCGAGCGGCCAGCGGTGCCATCCGGCGTGGTCGCCGCGCGCCGGCGGGGTGGGCGAGCAGGCGAGGCACCACGTGCGCCACTGACCCGGCCGGCCGGTGAGCGAACCGCCGCCGGCCACCACGTGCATGGCGCACGCGGCGCAGAAGCCGTCGAACCTGTTCGACCTCACGGCACCTCCTGGTCGCCAGTGAGCCTAGGCGCCCTCGACGACAGTTCGGTCGAGCGACACGAAAAACTGATACATTCGCCCCACTCTTGCTAGGAGCACCATGCCTCGACCTCGCACCGATCCCGCCGGGCGCATCGTCCTCGTCACCGGCGCAGCCTCAGGCATCGGACTGGCCACCGCGCACCGCGTCGCGGCGGAGGGCGGGCGCCTGGTCCTCACCGACGTCGCGACCGAGCGTCTCCAGGCGGCCGTGGCGGCCATCCGCGCGACCGGTGGCTCGGTGCTCCATCACGAGGCGCTCGACGTCTCCGACCGCGACGCCGTGGACTCGTTCGCCGGACGCGTCCACGATCTGGTGGGCTCGGTCGACGTCGTCATGAACATCGCCGGCATCTCCACGTGGGGTCGCATCCAGGACCTCGAGGCCGAGCACTGGCGACGCACCGTCGACATCGACCTCATGGGGCCCATCCACGTGCTCTCGGCCTTCGTGCCGACGATGATCGCGGCCGGCCGCGGCGGGCACGTCGTCAACGTCTCCTCCGCCGCAGGGCTCTTCGGGCTGCCACTGCACGCGCCGTACAGCGCGGCCAAGTTCGGGCTGCGGGGTGTGAGCGAGGTGCTGCGGTTCGACCTCGAACGAGACGGCATCGGCGTGACGCTCGTCTGCCCAGGCGCCGTCAGGACCCCGCTCGTGGGCACCGTCGACATGGTGGGCATCGACCGCGACGACCCTCGCGTGCGCACGGCCGTCGCGGGGTTCGAGAAGCACGCCGTGGAGCCCGAGGCCGTCGCCGACCAGATCGTCACCGCGATGCGCAAGGGCCGCTACCTCGTGCTCACCTCGCCGGACATCCGCATCGGGCACCTGGCCCAGCGCTATCTGCCGTGGGCCTACGACCGCGCCATGCGCCTGCTCAACCGACGGGCGCGCGCCGTCCTGCGACCCTCGCGCTGATCACCGGCCACCTTCACGATCTGTTCGAAGTCCGCTACCTGACGCCTGCCCTGCGCGACGTTCCACCTCGGACCGACCGCCCTCACGTCGTTCGTGCTCTACCACCCGGTGGTGGGCGAGGGCCCACCACAGCTCGACCAGCTGATCGATGTCCTCCACGTCCACACCGGTGAGGCCGACCACGCGCTCCAGCCGATACCGCACCGTGTTGACGTGGACGATCAGTGCATCTGCGGTCCTCGCGACGCTGCGCCCGCACCGGACGTACATGGCAAGCGTCTCCAGCAGCTCTGCGCCTGTGCGCACCTCGAGCAACGGTTGCAGGTACCGCTGGTGCAGCGCGCCACCGATGTCGCGGCGTTCCAGCACCGCGCCACGAACGGACAACGAGGACGTGGCCACCACACCATCGAGCGCGAACGCCTTGGCAGCCGCCAGTCCCTGCGCCGTGCGGCCAACCTCGGCGGGCAGGTCCGCGGGCAGCGCCGGGTCCGCGACGACCACCGGCGAGTCGCCCTCCCAGTCCCGCGGGACGACGGCAGTGATCCCGACCAGGTCGCCGTCCATCGCCACGAGCAGGGGCACGAAGTCGGCGTGCCGGCACGCTCGCTCCAGCCGTCGTCGGACCTCACGGGCCTCCGACTCCCCAGCCGGCAGCTCCGTCCGGACGACGTGGTAGCGCGTCGTGGACGAGACCCCGTACTGGAGAGCCGCCCCGTCACCCTGGTCGGAGACCGCACCGTGCAGGACCGACGCGACGAAGGCGGCGCGAGCACTCTCTCGATGGGTGGCAGCGCGCAGCTCCTCCGCGTGATAGCCCGTGAGCAGGTCCGAGGTCGACCGATCGGCAGTGCGCCACAGTCGTTGCATCCCCTCCAGTGTCGCCTCGACGCTGAGCGAGAGCTCGGTCGCGGTCCGGACGACCACCTCACCGAGCGTGGCGTAGACAGCACGAAGCAGTCCCACGACCTCATCGACCGGGATTCCCTGCGCCGCCCTCGCTCGACCGGTCGCCTGCTCGAGCTCCGTCCCGCCGGGGAGCTCCTCGCGCTCCCCGCGCAAAGTCGCCACGAGACGGAGAGCATTGCGATGACCCGACCTGCGCAGGTCGGCCTGCTCCACACCGGCATAGCTGGGGAAGTCCCGAAGGGACGGGAGCTGGATGTCGACCAACCACGACGTCCTCTCGGCGAAGTGGTCAGCGAGGCGACGCAGGTCCTCCTCGACGTCCGCAGAGCCCATCACGCTGCACCTCCTTTGGATGAAACTCCAAAACCCGGCCCGAAACTTTGGCGACGTTGACGTTCACCGACACCACCGTCCAAACGTAACCTCGCTCACATCATCGGCTCGACCAAGGGGTCATCAACATGAGTTCAGTACCAACGACAGACGCCTCACGGCGTCCCGTCGTCGCAGCGTGCATCGGCAACGCCATCGAATGGTATGACTTCGCCGTCTACGGATTTGTCGCTGTCTACATCGGGGCGCAGTTCTTCCCCAACGAGTCGCAGTCCGTCGAGCTGCTGTCGAGCTTCGCCGTCTTCGGCCTCACCTTCCTCGTGAGACCACTCGGTGGACTCGTCATGGGTTCGATCTCCGACCGCGTCGGCCGCAAGAACGTGCTCGTCTTCGTCCTGCTCCTGATGGCGAGCGCCACCGTGGGCATCGGCCTCCTGCCGACCTACTCCGCGATCGGCGTGGCGGCCCCGGCCCTTCTCGTGCTGCTTCGATGCGTCCAGGGCTTCTCAGCCGGAGGCGAGTACGGCAGCGTCACCAGCTTCGTCATCGAGCACGCAGCGCCGGGACGGCGTGGGCGCGCCACGTCCTACATCATGCAGTCCTGCGTCCTCGGCTTCATCGTCGGCGCCTCCGTCGCCACAGGTCTGGTCGTCGTGCTCTCCGACGAGTCCATGATGTCGTGGGGGTGGCGCGTCCCCTTCGTGATCGCGGGGCCGCTGGGGGTCATCGGCCTCTACATCCGCCTCAAGCTCGAGGAGACGCCGGAGTTCCAAGCACTGCAGGAACGGGACCGGGTAGCGCACGCACCTCTGCGTGACGTCTTCAGTCATCCTCGCCAGCTCGCCGCCTCGTTCGGGATCGGCGCCTTCCACGCCGGCGCGTTCTACTTCGTGATGACCTTCATGACGACGTTCGTCAGCGTCACCCTCGGCCGCGGCAGCATGACGGCCTTCCTGGCCGCCGTGCTCTCAGGACTGGTAGCTGCAGCGGTGATGCCCACCCTCGGCGGACTGAGCGATCGGATCGGTCGCCGACCGACGCTCTTCACGGCCGCGATCGGCTTCCTGCTGCTGCCCTACCCGCTCCTGATGGTGATCCGCGACGCGAGCGGTACCGGCGCCGTCCTCGCCCAGTGCGGACTCGGCTTGCTGCTGGGCATCCTCATCTCCACCTCGATCGTGTCGATGACAGAGATCTTCCCCGCACGGGTCCGAGCGAGTGCCGGTGCCGTCGGCTACAACATCCCGGCAGCCCTCTTCGGTGGCACGGCCCCCTTCATCGGGGTCTGGCTCGTCGAGTCGACGGGCAGCATCCTCGCTCCGGCGTACTACCTGATGGCTCTCGCCGTCGTCGGTCTCGCCGCGATCATGATCCTCCCTCCGCCCGTCCCGTTCGCGGCCGACGCCGCACCGGTCGAGACCGATGAGGAGACCAGCCGTGTCGAGATCTGAGCACAGCCCGACCTTCGGACTGTGGGAGACCATCGAGGGTTCGCTGTGGCGTCACGAAGACGAGGTAGCAATTCGTTGGCGCGAGGAGGTGTGGACGTACGGTGACGTGCTCGACGGCGTCGCTGACCGCGTCGAGAGTCTCCGCGCAGCCGGTCTCGAGGCAGGTGACCGAGTGCTCCTCATCCACGGGAACGGTCCCGGCTTCGTCACGGCCGAGCTGGCCCTGCTGGCGCTCGGCGCAGTCAAGGTGCCCGTCAGCCCGATGCTGAGTGCTGCCGAAGTAGCAGTGATCGCCGACCGTGTGGAGCCGGCGGCCGCCGTGATCGACGTCGGAGGCACCCGGAACGCCGAGCATCTCGTCGGGCTCGTGCGGTTCACGAGCGACCACGAGCGACCGCCGGCCCAGGCACGCAAGCGCGTCTCCCTCAGCCGGCACGACGGACGGGACCTGGACTCCCCCTGTGTCATCTACTTCTCCGGGGGGACGACCGGACAGCCGAAGGGGATCGTCCATCACGAACGCGGTCTCCTCGCCAACCTCTGGGCCCACGTGGTCGAGACCGGGATCGACCAGTCCGATCGCCTCCTCCTCGCGACTCCTCAGGTCCACGCGGCAGGACTGTTCTGTCAGACCGCTCTGGCCCGCGGCGCGCAGGTCCGTCTCACCGACGGCTTCGATACCACCGCCTTCCTCGAGACCGTGGATGCTGATCGGACCACCTGTACGTTCCTTGTGCCCACGATGATCCATCGGCTCGTCGCGCACGCCTCGGCCTCAGAGTGGAAGAACCGGACTATCCGCACCATCCAGTACGGCGCGGCCCCCATCTCCGCCGACCTGCTCGGGCGAGCCGGCTCAGTGTTCGGCCCGGTCTTCCAGCAGCTCTACGCACAGACGGAGTGTCCGAACTTCGTCACGGCTCTCACGAAGGCCGACCACGTCCTGGCCCAGGACGATCCCAGGCTCCTCGCCTCGGCGGGCCGCGCCACGATGATGGCCGACGTCGCCGTCCTCGACGACGCGGGCGAGCACCTACCACCCGGCGCGGTCGGTGAGGTCTCGGTCAGGAGCCCGTACGTCATGTCCGGCTACTGGCGCGATCCGCAGGGCTATGCCGACCGATTCAGCGGGCCGTGGCTGCGAACCGGTGACCTCGGATCCCTCGACGAGTCCGGGTACCTCCGTCTCGTCGACCGCAAGAACGACATGATCGTCACCGGCGGGATGAACGTGTTCTCAGTCGAGGTGGAGAACGTGCTGACCTCACTGCCGGACGTTGCCGAGGCCGTCGTCGTCGGTCGCCCCGACGCGGAGTGGGGCGAATCGGTGCACGCGTTCGTGGTGCTCTCCGAGGACGTGACCCGCGAGGGTGCTCCCGAGCGACTCATGGCGCAGTCGAGGGATCTGCTCGCCACCTACAAGCGCCCGAAGTCGATCGAGGTGCGGCGCACGCTGCCGGTCACACGATTCGGAAAGCCGGACAAGAAGGTGCTCAGGGCAGAGCTCTGGGCCGGACACGAGAGGTCCATCGGATGAACGATCAGTTGGTCAGTCCGTACGCAGTCAGCGTCGCCGACGGGCGGGTCATGGGGGCGCGCTGCACGCTGTGCTCGACCGCCACCGCCCCGGCGACCCACCGTTGTCCGGGGTGCGGCGGAGCGATGGAGCGGAGCGACTTCGCATCGACCGGCCGAGTCTTCTCCGCCACCGAGGTCTGGCTTCCCGTGGGAGGGCTCGAGCCCCCGTCGGTGCTCGCCTACGTCGACCTGGCCGACGGACCACGCCTGCTGGCTCGGTGGCGGGGAGAACGGCCCGACCGAGGAGACCGGGCCCACGTCGATGTCGTGGATGGGATCGTCCACGCCGAGGAGGAGCGATGAGAGCCGCCATCAGCGGGGTGGGCATGGCTCCGTTCGGCCGTCACACCGACGTACGCCTGGAAGATCTCGCGTGGCGGGCGATCGAACCGGCCCTGATGACCGCAGGCGTCGAGCCGGAGCACGTCGACGCGGTCTTCGTCGGCACCGTCTTCGGCAGGGTCGGCGTCGCGAGCCGCGTCGCTCGCGCGGCCGGCCTGACCGGAGCCCCCGCTCTCGCTGTCGAGGCAGCTTGCGCCAGCGGCACGGTCGCCGTGCAGATGGCGAAGGACGCCGTCGAGTCAGGTCGCGCCCGGTGCGCCGTGGCGATCGGGCTCGAGCAGATGACCAACGTCGTGTCCAGCGCGATCCCCCCGGAACCCACGGACGTGGAGGGCAGAGCCGGCCTGGTGATGCCCGCCATGTACGCGCTCTCCGCACGGTGGTACCTCGATCATCATCGGGTGGACCCGGTCGACATGGCCCGCGTCGCGGTCAAGAACCTCTCGAACGCCGCGGACAACCCGCGCTCCCTCCAACGCCCCGCCCGATCCCTGGACGAGGTCGTCCAGAGCCGGATGATCGCCGACCCCCTGACGGTCCTGCAGTGCTGTCCCGTCTCCGACGGAGCGGCCGCCGTAGTCGTGACTCCTGAACGTGGCGAGTCCGACGAGGTCGTGATCACCGCTGCCGCGGTCGCGGGAGGGCGAGCCTGGCCGGGGGAGGTCGCCGAGCCGTGGGGTCCAGCCTGTGTGCGACGTGCGCGAGACCTCGTGGAGAAGGACCTAGGCTCACGCCTCGACACCGCCGACGTGGTGGAGGTGCACGATGCCTTCACGATCGGTGAGCTGCTGACGATCGAGGCGATGGGCCTCGCGCCGGACGGCATCGCGCCCGCATTGCTACGGGACGGCGAGTTCGGCAGGGACGGACGACTGCCCGTGAACCCGAGCGGCGGTCTGATCGGTCGAGGTCACCCCTTGGGGGCGACGGGTGTGGCCCAGACGGTGGAGACCTGGCTCCAGCTGCGTGGAGCAGCGGGCGATGTCCAGATCGCGGGCGCCCAGCGCGGTGTCGTCGAGACGATGGGCGGCGGAGCGAGCGGCTTGGACGGCAATGTCGCGGCGATCCTCGTCCTCGATCGGACCTGATGGCGTCTCAGTGCCACCCGCGCAGCCCCTCGACGACCCATCGACGAGCTGCCGTGGCTCCGGCCGCTCGGCAGGTCAGCACCGCGGGCTCTGCCGCGCGGGCGCGGACCGTCGCGGTGACACGCGACGGGAAGGGCGCGACCGCGGCGAGCTCCACGGTCCAGGCGTCCTCACCGGCGGGGGCGCAGCGATACCCGACGACGGCCCGTGACCCGGCGGGCCCCCACCGCTCGTGCGCCGCCGCCGCGACCACCTGGGCGACGGGCGGCAGGGCGCTCGAACCGCGCAGGAAGTCCGGATCGACCGCGCCGGCGAGATGTCCCTCGACGACGTCGAGCCCCGACGACTCGTCGAGCGACCCGTAGTAGGTCCCGTCGGGGAGCACCACGACGTTGGCGGCGAACCGATCACCCCCCACGTGACTGCACTCCCACGTCGCCTCCGGCCAGCGTTCGGCCAGCGCAGCGGCGACGGGTCGACCACGGACGGCGCAGCACGTGTCGTGCCGGCCGTGCGCACACACCAGCAGCGTCGGTTCGCGACCCCAGCTCGAGGAGTCGGCGTGCAGGGCGGGGACGGCCGCGGCCAGCAGGTCCGCCGGCTGCTCCCACGTCCCCCACGTGATGCGGTCCGCGACGACGTCGGCCACGGCCCACGCGCGTCGACCTCCCGAGGCCGAGCGACGGCCCGGTCGGCGGATCAAGAAGGTCCGCGCCCCGGCGTCCCGTGGCGCCTCGACGAGGCCGGGCACCACCTCGGAGACGCCGTCGGACTCCAGCGCGTGGAACGGCCAGGGCCCCTGGTGCTCGACGAGCAGGAACCGCCGCAGGTGCAGGGCCGTCCCGACGATCGGGTCGCCGCGCTCGCGCGCCGTGTCGGCACAGAGCCGCTCGGCGGTCGGGGGTGGGAGGTCGGCCATCCGGACCGTGCTCAGACCGGCTCGACCACGCCGGCGGCGAGCAGCCGCTGGGCGAGCTCGCCCGCCGCGTCGTCGTCGGGAGCGACGTCCCACGTCTCGCCGTCGAGCAGTCTCTGCACCGTCCCACGATCCACGGCGTCCACCTCGACCACTCCGGCTCGGGTGACCAGGCGCCCGTCGTCCCACCGGGCTCGCAGCCGGGGACGCAGTGCCACGGTCACCAGCTCCGCACCGATGACCTGGCTCCTGCGCAGCTGCGCCAGTGGGCCGAGGGGCGCGGGGCGGGCAGTTCCGTCGGCGCGCGTGGCGAGGCGAGCCGCGAGCGCCTCGTCGGTCACCGCATCGACGGCGGCGTGGAGCCGTTCGCGCACGAGCGCGAAATCCTCCGATAGTCCGGCCGCGGAGCCGACGTCCACCCCGAGCGGCAGCGATGTGCGGACGTCGGCGTCGTCGGCCAGCAGCGCGACGGCCCGCTCGGCGAGCTCGTCGGCCAGTCCATGCCGGGTCCACGTGTGCACGCCGAAGGTCAGGTGCGTGCTGACGTCGCCGAGCGCGGTGGCCGCATGGAGGTGGCCGCGTGGCAGATAGAGACAGTCCCCCGGGCGCAGGACCGCGTCGATGACCGGTTCTCGCTCGGCCTCCGCGGCGACGGCGTCACGCCGCTCCGTCCACGGCTGGTCGCGCAGCGGGGCGGGATGCACGGGTTCGTGGATGCGCCAACGCTTCTCGCCGGAGACCTGCAGCACGAAGACGTCGTGCACGTCGTAGTGGTCGTCGAAGCCGCGCGACTGCGGTGGGGTCACGTACGCGTTGACCTGCACCGGGTGCCCGAGCTCCTCGGCGAGAGCACCGGTGAAGTCGGCGACGGGCGCCCACGTGCGGTGCAGCGCCTGCAGCACGAGCGTCGCTCCCTCGGCGAAGAGCGACGTCAGTCGCGAGTCGTCGAGCTGGTCGGCGATGCCCGCCCCCACGCCTCCCCCCGACGTGAACGAGCCGCTCGAGAGGGTGGAGCCGTTCTTGGCGACGCGCAGGAAGGGCGTGCGCAGACCGCGCCGTGAGACCAGCTCGTCCACGGCGTCCTCGCCGAAGAGGTCCTCGAGGCCTCCGGGCAGGTCGCTCGCGGGCGTCAGGAGCGCGTGACGACCCCACACGTCGGCGCCGAACGTCTCCGGATCCGCGACGAGACGGGACAGGGCGGGGACGCCGCGGTGCCCGGGACGACCGTGGTCGGCCCCGGGCACCCGCTGCGTCCCGGCGGGAGCCAAGGGGCCGGTCAAGACTCAGGCGGTGCCGTCGGCTCCACCGTCGGCGCCACCGTCCTGCACGCCCGGCGTGCCCTCGGCCCCACCATCGGCAGGACCCTCGGCACCGCCGTCGGCGCCACCGTCCTGCACGCCCGGCGTGCCCTCGGCCCCGCCGTCGGCAGGACCCTCGGCTCCACCGTCGGCGCCACCGTCCTGCACGCCCGGCGTGCCCTCGGCGCCGCCGTCAGCCGGTCCTTCGGGAGTCGTCTCACTCATCTCGTTCCTCCTGTGGGTCGTGAGCGCGGCCGGTCGTCCGGCCCTCACGTCTCACGATGGCACCGGCAGGAGGCTGCGCAACTCGACTCAGGATGCGGACAGCGCCTTCCAGTCCGCACCCGTCCACACGCCCGTGGCAGGCCGGCCGAGCTGGCGCTGCTTGGCCTTCACGGCGTCGGTGGTCTGCGCTCCGAAGTAGCCGGTGACGCGCTTCAGGGGCATGCCCAGGGCGCGCTGCAGGACGAGGACGTGACGCCCCGTGTCGAGACTGCGCATCGACCGGTTGGCGTAGTTCTTGCGCCCGTAGGCGCGGGCCGACGTCGCCGTGTACTCCTTGGCCACGTTCTTCTTCACCGAGCTGGTGCGCAGGATGGCCCAGGTCGGCTGGTCCAGGGCACCGGTCTTGGGCAGGTTGTTGGCGCGCTGCCAGCTGAGCAGTCTCGAGCGCAGGCCGGCGTCGAAGGAGCCCGTCCTGGCTCGACCGAGCAGCCCCTGGGCGGTGGAGACGGCGCTGTGCCGCTGCCCGTACTCCAGCGTCGGCATGCTCGTGGTCTTCAGGAGCGGGCTCGCGGCCGGGCAGGGCGTCAGGTTGACCTTCTTGGTGTCGACGGCGGACGGCTGTCCGGCGAAGCGCTGACACGGGCCGTGATCGACCGGCTGGACGGAGCCCCTCCACCACGAGACGTTGCCACGGGCTCCGTTCCACGAGAAGGAGATGTGGATGTGGTCGGTGTGGCCGGAGCTCGCGCGCCAGCCGTCCTTCGACCGGTACGACGCCCAGATCTTCTTGTTGTAGATGACGTACATGATCCCGAGACGGCGTGCCGCTCGGCCGTTGTCACGGGTCAGCCAGGCGAGGAAGTCCGCCGCGGCGGCCTTCTCCTTGGCGTTCTTGACGTTCACCATCCAGTCCCACGCACGGCCGTCGGAGTGCTCCGACGTGCCCTCCGCGCACGTCCGTGCGGTGTTGCCGATGCCGCCCACCCCGTACGTGCGCATCACCAGCTCGCGCAGCTTCCGGACGCCCTCGGGCGTGCCGGGCTGGCAGGCGTTCTGCGGCACGTAGGCCGGCACCGGATCGAGGGCACGACCCACCCCACCGGGAGCCTTGAGGCCCTTGATCGTCTTCGGGAACGGGACGGGGGTCGACGTCGAGGCCTGGCCCGGCGCGGCCATGACGGCGCAGCACAGGGCTGCGGCGACGATCGAGATGACGATCCTGCGCATGTGTGTTTTCTCCCTCGAGCGGACCGGTGGACCCGGGTCCGGAGGGTCCAGTCTGGACACCACGAGCACCATCTGTCACCTCAACCACAGAACTACACCGATGTAGTTCTCGACCCTGGGATTCCAGGGAGAATCAGCCACAGGTGCACGCGGCCAGCGCGGCGGCCACGTCGTCCAGCGCCGCCTGCGTCTCGAGCGGGTTGATGTCCTCGGTGTCGTCCACCATCAGGGCGAACGCGAGGGGCACGCCGCGAGCGTCGGTGACGTAGCCGGCGATGGAGTGGACCCCGGTGAGCGTGCCGGTCTTGGCGCGGACGACGCCGGCACCATCGGACGCCGTGCCGCCGTAGCGGTCGTCCAGGCTCCCGAGGAAGCCACCCACCGGAAGACCCGACAGGAGCTCGGGCCAGTGGTCGCCACGGATCGCCGCCGCGACCACGTCGGCCAGGGTCGTCGGGTCGATCGCGTTCTCCCGCGAGAGACCGCTGCCGTCGTTCAGCTCGAGACCGTCCACCGGGACGTCGGCTGCGACGAGCACGTCCCGGATCGCCGCAGCGCCGCCCTCGAAGCTCGGCTGCTCCCCCTCGGCGAGGGCGACGTGTCGGGCCAGCACCTCGGTGGCCTCGTTGTCGCTCGAGAGCAGCAGGGACTCCACCGCCTGGTCGACGGTGGGACCCGTGACCCGAGCGACCGGCTCGGTCCCTGGCGCCTGCGCCGGCTCCACACCGTCGCGGACGTCGACCCCCTCATCACGCAGGAGGTCGGCGAAGCGCTCGGCGGCGGCGCGGGCGGGCTCCCGGGTCCGGACGTTGTTCGAGATCCCTCGGTTCACCCACAAGGGGCTGATCGGGGTGACGATCTGGTTCGGGACGTACGAGTCCTCCCAGGCATCGCTGACCGAGGGACCGTTGAACAAGGACTCGTCGTAGCCGAGAGTCACCCGGCCGCCTCCGTCGGCGGCGAGCGCCTCGGCCGTGCGCTCGGCGAGCGTGCGGAGCTCCGCCCGCTGCGCGTAGGAGCTGTCGTCGTCGCGTTCGGTCACAAGGTACGGGTCACCGCCGCCCACGAGGACCAGGCTCTCGCCGTCGCGCTCGACCGTGGTCTCGAACGTGCGCGACGGGCCCACGGCCTCGAGCGCCGCTGCTGCGGTCAGGACCTTGGTGGTGGAGGCCGGCACGAGCGCCTCCGGGCCGGTGCGCAGCACCTCCTCCCCCGAGGCGGGGTCGACGACGGAGAGCCCCACTCGGCTGCCCAGGTCGGCGTCGTCGAGCGGTCCGGACACGGCGTCCCGCACGGCGGCGGCATCCACCTCACCTGCGACCGGGTCGAGCTGCGCCGTCGGCCCGAGCCGTGGGTCGGCCTCGAGACCGGCCGGTGCGGCGACGGCCGCGTCACCCCCCGGCCCCCCGCCGACCCCGGCGTTCCGCCGGCCCGTGCTCCACACGGCCGCCCCCCCCCCCCC
>JBQGDU010000076.1:0-4147 GCA_052039245.1 Aeromicrobium sp.
AGCAGCTGTTCGCGGGTCTCAACCCCGAGCGCATCATGGCGGCCTCGATGGCGACCGGCACCGCCCGCTGGGCGATCCGCAAGGCCGTCGCGTACGCGAAGGACCGTGACGTGTGGGGCCGCCCGATCGGCGCCCACCAGGCCATTGCGCACCCGCTGGCGCGGCTGCACATCGACATCGAGATGACCCGCCTGCTCACCCAGAAGGCCGCGGCGCTGTACGCCGCCGGTGATCTGATGGGCGCCGGTGAGGCCGCCAACATGGCGAAGGTCGCCGCCGGCGACGCCGCGGCCAAGGCTGTTGACACCGCGATCCAGACGCACGGCGGCAACGGCCTGGCCAACGAGTACGGTCTCGTCCAGGCGCTGGCGTCCTCCCGCCTGTCCAACATCGCGCCAGTCAGCAAGCAGATGGCCCTCAACTTCGTCGCCCAGTTCTCGCTGGGCCTGCCGAAGTCCTACTGACCGCGCGATCCGGTGGTTGAGTAGCTCGCGAGCGCAGCGAGGGGCGTATCGAAACCACCGCCCCGCTGGGGTGATCTCGATACACCGCCTCGCTTCGCTCGTCGGCACTCGATCACCGGGTCGTCCACGAACGGAGCACCATGACCGAACTCGTCCACCTCGACGTCGCGGACGGCGTCGCGACGATCACGCTCGACAGCGAGCACAACCGCAACGCCCTGAGCCGCCAGCTGGTGACCGAGCTGGCGGCGCACCTCGACAGCGCGGAGTCCGACGCCGACGCGAAGGTGATCGTGCTGCGCTCGGCCCACCGCGTGTTCTGCTCGGGCGCCGACCTGTCCGAGGCCGCCGAGGGCTCGATGCAGGAGGGTGCCACCACCCTGATCGGCCTCCAGCGGCGCATCGCCACGAGCGCCAAGCCCGTGGTCGTCGTGCTGGGTGGGCCGGTGCGCGCGGGCGGGCTGGGACTCGTCGGTGCGGCCGACATCGTGCTGGCCACGCGGTCGGTGACGTTCGCGCTGACCGAGGTCCGCCTCGCCCTCGCCCCCGCGGTGATCAGCCTGTCGCTGCTGCCGCGGCTGGCCCCGAGGGCCGCCTCGGACCTCTTCCTCACCGTCCGCACGTTCGACGCGGTCGAGGCCGCCGAGATCGGTCTCGTCACGCGCGTGGTCGAGGACGACGGGCTCGACGACGCACTGCAGGCCGTCCTGGACGATCTCGGCCAGGGCTTCCCGCAGGGCTTCCGCGAGACGAAGGCGCTGCTCAACCACGACCTCGTCGAGCGGATCGACCGCCTCGGCGACCAGCTGGCCCAGCAGTCGGCACGCCTGTTCGGCAGCGACGAGGCCCGCGAGGCGATGCTCGCGTTCCTGTCCCGCAAGCGCTGACCCCAGAACGACGAACGCCCCCTCCCGACCGGGAGGGGGCGTTCCTCGTGGTGACTCACGGAGCCATCGGGAACCCGTCCTGCGGCACGGCCGACAGCGCGTTGACCGAGCAGCGCACCTCGGGCGAGACGAACGAGACGCGGCCCTCGGCCGATCCGTGGCCGAACGCGATCAGCGGACGCTTCGTGACGGCGTAGCTCGCGGCCTTCGGCGCGGCGCCGGCCGGCGCGGCGGTGCGGAACTCCTGCTCCTCCCCGTCCTCGGTGGTCGGGAACGAGATCACGAGCAGCTCGCCGGCCTCCGCGTCGGGAGCGCCGACCGAGCCGCGCAGCGTGGTGCACTTCCCGGCGGTGTTGAAGTAGATGCCGGAGTACGAGAACGTGAGCGCCTTCGGGTACGTCGTGCCGGCGATCGTGACGGGGCCGTTCACGACGGTGCCCGACTTCTCGTTCGGCTGCTTGGTCAGGTCGAGCCAGCGGTAGCCGACGAAGCCGCGCCGCGAGCTGGAGCCCGCCTTGGCCTTCGTGGACTTGGGCGCGACGACGCGCACGTACTGCTGTCCGGCGGTCAGCACCCGGACGCGGGCCGAGTAGGTGCGCTTCTTGCTGGTGCGGACCTTGGCGACGGTCTTCCAGGCGCCGGTGCCGACCTTGCGCTGCACGAGCAGCTTCTTCTTGGCGGCCTTCGGGCCGGCGACCTTGCCCGCGACCTTGACGGTCGTGCCGACGGTCGGGGCGGTCGTGTTGGTCGAGATGCTGACCTTGTAGGTGGGCTTGGGGGCGGCCTGGGCCGCGGTGGGGGCCAGGGCGAGGACCAGTCCGGTCGTCGCGGCGAGGGCGAGAGCGCGCACGCGCATGCGGTTCTTCCTTACGTCGTGGGGACATGCAGCGACGACAGCGTAGAGCCGTGGCGGGTGTGGCTGAGGGGAAATGGGACAACTCATGGGCTGTTTGCGTAGTCACATGGGATGACATGCGGTCGTTCCGGCTTCAGCCGCGCGAAGTGCGACATACGTTGCAGAAGTGACTTCCCTCCCCACCCGTCCCACGGCTCCCGCGCACCACGCCGCTCGGCCGCTCGCCACCGTGCTCGCCCTCGTCATCGCGCTGGCCGGCCTCGTGTCGGTCGCCGCCCCGGCGCAGGCTGCGGACGAGGCCACCTTCGTCAGGATGTTCGCGCAAGCCGGATCGGGGGACGGGGCGACAGGCTGGTTCTACGCGCTGGCCCGGGACGCCGATGGTCGTGTCTACTCCGCCGACTACTCGGCCGGGGTGGTCAAGGTCTACAGCGCCGAGGGAGAGTTCCTGCGGACGATCGGGCAGGGCCACCTCAGCTCGCCCTACGGTGCGGCGGTGGACGCCGCCGGCCACGTCCACGTCACGGAGTCGAGCGGCCGGAGCAGCACGGTCGACCCGAACGGGACCCTGATCTCCAGCTGGCGCGTCGACGCGTCGATCCCGTTCCAGATCGCCGCATCAGGAGGTCACCTGTTCGTCACCGACGTCAACGCACGCCGCGTCCTCAAGCTGACGCTCCAGGGCGAGCAGGTCGGCTCCTGGGGGGACGCGGACGGCCCCGGCCGGCTCGACAGCGCCTTCGGCATCGCGGCGCGTGACGGCTACGTCTACGTCGCCGACCTCCATGGTGGGGCGATTCGCAAGTACGACACGAACGGCACGCACGTCGCCGACTTCACCCAGGTCTCCGGCCGGGCGATGGCGGGCCCGTATGGAGTCTCCGTCGACTCGGAGGGCCGGATCGCCGTCGCGGAGCTCCACGGCGCCAGCGCCGCGGTCCTCGACCCGCAGGGTCGGACCCTCGTCGCGTGGGGTTCGCGCGGGACCGGCGCCGGCCAGTTCCAGCAGCCCACGGGGATCTCGCTCGACGACACCGGTCGCGTGTACGTCGCCGACTTCCAGCGCAACATCCAGCAGTTCGAGCTGGAGCCCACGTTCAAGACGTTCACCCCGACGATCGAGGGCTCCGGCCGCGCCGGGGACGAGCTGAGCGTGACCGCCGCGACCACTCCCGAGCCCGCCTCGTGGACGTACGCGTGGACGGTCGGCGGCAGCGACGAGGTGCGCTCGACGACCTCGACGTTCACCCCGACCTTGGCCGACGTGGGGGAGTTCGTCACGGTGACCGTCACGGCGAAGGGAGTGGACGGCGAGCCCGCCGACCGCTCCGGCGTGGCGCAGCAGCAGGTCCTGCCGGCCCTCATGACCGCGGGCGCGACCCTCACGGACTCGACCCCGACCACCCCGCCCACGTCCGGCGACGTGCTGACGGTGGTGCCCGACGAGTCGAAGCTCCCCGAGGGCGCCCGACGCGTCCAGACCCGCTGGGGCCACCTGGACGACGCGCAGGAGTGCGTGACGCGCGACGACTTCGACGGCTCGGTCACGTACGACGTGAGCAACGCCGACGCGGGACGGACGATCTGCGTCAGCCTGATGTACCTCGCGACCGGGTACGACACGCTCCGGGTGGGCGCCGCGGCGCCCGACCTCGCCGTGGGCGCCTTCACGGCCCCGACGCCGACGACCGACGTCGAGGCGCCGCGGGTCGGCGAGACCGTCACGGCCTCGGTGGATCTCGACGACGCGCCCGAGGGCGCCGAGGTCACCGCCTGGCAGTGGGGCCTGGTCGACGGTGAGGACTGCACCGCCATCGAGGGCGCGAACGAGGCCGCCTTCACCCCGGAGGTCGCCGAGTTCGAGCAGGCGCTCTGCGTGACCGTGACGGTGCGCGCGCCGCACCACGCCGACGCCACGACGAAGCACGTGGTCGGCGAGG
>JBQGDU010000077.1:0-4359 GCA_052039245.1 Aeromicrobium sp.
GCACGGCCGACCAGTGGTCCTGACCGACTCGCTCCTGCAACACGACTGGGCGCGTGAGTACGCCGACCGGCCAGGTGTGCATGTCGTATCGACAGCTAACGAGCTCGTTGCTACGGTCGACCTCATCGTGCACCAGATACCCCATTCCCCTCAGGCACTTGAAGGTCTACCGCGTCTTGTCGACCTATAGACAATGGGCGACCGCCCAGCATGACGAGATGCAGGTGGTTGAGCGACAGCGCAACTACCTGCGCAGCCCATTGCCGCCGGGTGATGGCATCTGTGTCGTCTGCCGCAGCACTGCGGGGATCGGATTCGAGCTGTGCTACCAGTGCGGCCAGCACCGTTCTGCATCCGGCGGTATTCAGGCAGACGTCGTCGCCCCGATCGCCTATTCGGTGGCGAGGGAGCAACATGATCACAATCTCATCGTCTACAAGTCTGCTCAGCCGTCGGTGGTCGCGATGGGAAACCTCTCCTCGCTGACGGTCCTCTACCTCGCGTTTCACTGGGATTGCTTTGCGGACGTGCTTGGTGGTCGTTTCACCCACGTCGTCACGGTTCCCTCCACGCGGGGTCGACCGGGCGTCCACCCGCTCGAGACCATCGTGGCGAGACGTCTGCCTCTCCCTGTTCTCCGCCCAGTCTCGAACCCTGCCTACCGTGGTGACGACCGGAATTTCCGTCACGACCGTTTCCAGTTGCCGCAGAGCGGCGCCTCCGGCGGCAGAGTTCTGCTTCTCGATGACACATGGACGACGGGCAGTCGGGTCCAGTCGCTGGCTTTCGCCCTCAAGGCAGCCGGGGCAGTAGCCGTGGCAGCGGTCATCATCGGTCGCCGAGTCAACCCGGCGTATGGCCCGTCAGCCCTCCTCCTGGAGCGGCTACGGGCAGCGCGGGAGTTCGACATCGCTCGCTGCGTGGTGGAAGGCGCGTGAAGCTCTCCATGAGTATGGCCAGGCACGAACTGTCACCCGCCGGTCTCACCACCGGTCTTCCGCCTGCATGAGCATTCGCAGTTGCTGGCCGGTCCGACGCCGCTCGGCCACACTGCACGACGCTGCTGGTTGGTGCGAAAGCCGGCAACCGGAGGAGGGCGAGTAGCCCTAGCAGGCATCGCGCGACGAATCAGGGCCGGTCCCCATGGGGCCGGCCCTGTCGTTCGTGCTGCTCAAGCGAGCGGAGGATACGAGATTCGAACTCGTGAGGGTGTAAACCCAACACGCTTTCCAAGCGTGCGCCCTAGGCCTCTAGGCGAATCCTCCGTCGAACAGAGTACAGGTCCCTGCCGACCCGCCTACCCCACCACCCCCTGAAGATCGACCACGGGTCGGGTAGGCTGGTGCTACCTCCCGTGCGGCGGTATCTCGTGAACCTCCCCAGGGCCGGAAGGCAGCAAGGATAAGCGAGCTCTGCCGGGTGCACGGGAGGCCTTTCTGTCTCCGGCACCGTGCGCTCCCCTCCACCCAGCGTGGTGGGGCGCTGTGCTGTCGGTGTTAACAAGGGGCCCTTCCTCTACCGGAGGCGTTAACAAGGTGCCCTTCCTTGCACTCGGCGTTGCACTCCGGAGCACCCCGTTCAGCGGGGTGGGTGGTCAGTGGGGTGTGCGCGGGGCGAGAATGGCGCGGTCGAGAGGAGGCGGGACGCCGTGGCACTGGCGCTCTACCGCAAGTACCGGCCGCGCACCTTCGCCGAGGTCATCGGGCAGGAGCACGTCACCGATCCGCTGCGCCACGCGCTGGCGGGCAACAAGGTGCACCACGCCTACCTGTTCTCCGGGCCGCGCGGCTGTGGCAAGACCACGAGCGCCCGCATCCTCGCCCGCACCCTCAACTGCGAGCAGGCGCCCGTCGCCGACCCGTGCGGGGAGTGCCAGAGCTGCCGCGACCTCGCGCGCGGCGGCCCGGGCAGCGTCGACGTCATCGAGATCGACGCCGCGAGCCACGGCGGTGTCGACGACGCGCGCGACCTGCGTGAGCGGGCGTTCTTCGCGCCGGTCAGCAGCCGGTACAAGGTCTACATCATCGACGAGGCCCACATGGTCTCGCCGCAGGGCTTCAACGCTCTCCTCAAGCTCGTGGAGGAGCCGCCGCCGCACCTGAAGTTCATCTTCGCCACCACCGAGCCGGACAAGGTCATCGGCACCATCCGCTCGCGCACGCACCACTACCCGTTCCGGCTCGTGCCGCCGCGCACACTGGGCGACTACCTGCTCCGGCTGTGCGAGGCCGAGGGGGTGCAGCTGGAGTCCACCGCGCTGCCCCTCGTGGTGCGTGCCGGCGCCGGGTCGGTCCGTGACACCTTGAGCGTGCTCGACCAGCTCCTCGGCGGGGCAGGACCGGACGGTGTCACCTACGAGCTCGCGGTGCAGCTGCTCGGGTACACGCCGGACTCCCTCCTCGACGAGGCCGTCGACGCCTTCGCCGCCGGTGACGGTGCCACCGTCTTCGGCGTCGTCGACAAGGTGATCGAGTCCGGGCAGGACCCGCGACGCTTCGCCGAGGACCTCCTCCAGCGACTCCGCGACCTCGTGGTCCTGCGCGCCGTCCCTGACGCGCTCACCACCGGTCTGCTGGACGTTCCCGGCGACCGTGCCGAACGGCTGCAGCAGCAAGCGGGCCAGTTCGGGCCGTCCGAGCTCACCCGCGCCGCCGACATCGTCAACGCCGCGCTCATGGAGTTCCGTGGAGCCACCGCTCCGCGACTGCTCCTGGAGCTCATGTGTGCCCGGGTGCTCGTGCCGTCGGCCGACCACGCTGCGCAGGGATTCGCGGCACGGCTCGACCGCATCGAGCGACGTCTCTCCATGGGTGTCCCCGCCGCGCAGCAGCCGGCCGCCCGGACGCCGCAGGATCCGACGCCCCAGAATTCGACGGCGCAGGGTTCGACGGCGCAGGACGCGACGGCGCAGGACTCGACAGCGCAGCGTCCGACGACCCCGGGTCAGGCGACACAGGCCGCGGAGCCGGCTGCTGCCGCACCTGCGCCCGTCCCGCCGACGTCACCGACGACGCCGCCCCCCGTGTCGGCCGAGCCGGTGGCGTCGCCGCAGTCCGCGCCCTCGGGCGCCGCGTCCCCTCCGTGGGACGAGGACCCCGGCCCGAGCGGACCTGCCGTCCCACCGGAACCCACCGCCACGCCGGATCCGTCGCGCGTCGCGCAGGACGCGCCGGAGACCGTGTCCGACCCGGCTTCTTCGGCCGACCCAGCTCCTTCGGCCGACCCAGTTCCCTCCCCCGAAGCCTGGGAGGCGGCATCGGACCAGCAGCCGGCATCGTCTCCCGCTACGCACCAGGGCGATGCGCGGGAGACCGCGCCGGCCGAGGGGCCCGACGTCGAGCGCCCTGCTCCGGAGGTCGGCACGCTCGGCATCGCCGATGTGCGCAGGCTCTGGCCCCAGGTGCTCGAGGCGGTCAAGAACCTGCGCCGGTTCACGTGGATCATGCTCAGCCAGAACGCGCAGGTCGTCGCCCTGGAGGGCGAGACCCTCTCCGTCGCCCTCGTCAACGCCGGCGCGCGCGACTCCTTCGCCAACAGCGGGTCCTCGGAGTTCCTGCAGCAGGCCCTGCACGAGGTGCTCGGGGTGAGGTGGCGCATCGACGCCATCGTCGACCCCTCGGTCGATCCGCGGGCAGCCGCCGCAGCGGCCTCGACCTCCGGTCCGGCCCAGGGCGGCGAGGGCGCTCCGTCATCGTCCGGAGGCAGGGGCGTCTCCGCGCCTGAGGCGGTCCGCGACGCGATGAGCGGGCCGGCCCCCGAGCGGGTCGACCCCGACGCCGCGGTCGACCTCGACGACCCCGTCGTCGACTCCGGGGCGGATCCTGAGCAGCTCCTGTCCCGTGAGCTCGGCGCCCGCGTGATCGATGAGATCGACAACGGCTGAGGTCCATCGACGGCGGCTCGAGCTCGACGCCGACCCGCTCGACCTCCTCCTGCGGCTGCGTGGTCGCGAGCGCGTCGTCGCTCTGCTCGGTGCCTGGCACCAGGGCGAGGCGCTCCTGACCTGCGATCCCACCGAGGTGGCCGACGACCCCTTCTCCCTGCCCCAGCCCGACGTCGGGACCGGTGACGGAGCGGGGTTCGGCGGGGGCTGGATCGGGGTGTGGGGCTATCGCCTGGGTGGCACGGTCGAGCGGGTGCCCGCCGCCCGCACTCGTCCGGTGCCGCAGCCGGACGCCCGTGTCGCGTTCTACCCCTGGGTGCTGCGACGCTCGCAGGGGACCTGGTGGTTGGAGTGGCTCGACGGCGTCGACGTCGAGGCGGTCCTCGCGATCCTCGGCCACGCTGCAGCGTCGCAGCCCTACGAGGTCGGCGCCTTCGCCTTGACGCCGTCTCCCGACGACCATGCCGTCGCCGTCG
>JBQGDU010000078.1:0-2887 GCA_052039245.1 Aeromicrobium sp.
GCCTTCCTCGCCGCACTGCTCAACTCCCAGCCGATGGGGTTCTACTCACCCCAGTCGCTCACCGCCGACGCACGCCGGCACGGGGTGCAGGTGCGGCGGCCGTGCATCGCGGCCTCCCTCGTCCACGCCGACCTCGAGCCGCTCGACGCCCCCCGACGTGGCGGCACCGGGCCGGGTCCAGCGCCGGCCACCGGGTCCGCGGGGTGCCGCGAGCGCAAGCAGCCACCGGCCGGGGAGTTCGACCCCGACGCGGAGCACCACCTCGAGGCGCATCGCCGCGACGGCCACCACGCCGTCCGGCTCGGTCTCACCGAGGTGCAGGGCATCGGGGCGGCGGACGCCGAGCGCATCGTCGCAGCCCGGTCGGAACGACCGTTCGCCTCGATGGCCGACGTCGTGCGGCGTACGGGGCTGGACGTGCAGCAGATGGAGTCGCTGGCCACCGCCGGGGCGTTCGACGTCTTCGGTCTGTCTCGACGGCAAGCGATCTGGAATGCCGGGTACGGCGACGACGAGGACCGGCTGGAGGGCACTGCCGTCGACGTCGCAGCACCGACCCTCCCGGGCATGAGCGACGTCGAGCTGACGGTGGCGGACCTGTGGTCCACGCGCATCTCCCCGGACGATCACCCGCTCCAGCACCTGCGGGAGCTGCTGAACGGGGAGGGAGTGCTGGCGGTGGGGGACTGTGCAGGCGTCGAGAGTGGGCGACGAGTGCGGGTGGCCGGGTTGGTGACCCACCGGCAGCGGCCGTACACGGCGTCGGGTGTCACGTTCCTCAACCTGGAGGACGAGACGGGCATGCTCAACGTCGTCGTGTTCGCGGGCGTGTGGGAGCGGTACCGACGGGTGCTGCGCAACGCCGCGGGAATCGTCGTCCGCGGGAAGATCGAGAACGTGGAGGGCGCCACCAACCTCGTCGCCGAGCGGGTCGACGTCATCGAGTCGCTCTACCCGCACGCCGCCGGAGCATTGCCGGGGCGGCATCGCTCGCGCGACTTCCAGTGAGCTGGGATCAACCGGTGCGTCGGGGCTGACAGATCTCGTAGATCATCGTCGTGCAGGCCTCGATGTGGTGGGCGAGCTGGTCCAGGTCGGCCTCGATCTGCTCGTCGTCCGACGCGTCCTCGACCAGGATGAGCACCTCGGCGGTGTGCCGGCGCAGGTCGGAGGCGACGTCGCGGATCAGGTCGGCCGAGAGGCCGTCGTGCAGCGTGGCATGGTCGGCGAACTCGTGGACCATCGGTGCCCCCTCCCGCAGGTGGTCCCCACCGTAACGCAGGGGCCCAGCGACGGTCCTGGGTCGAGCAGGCCAGGTCGGTCCTCAGAAGTAGTCGGCGACGACGACGGGGCCGCGCTGGAACAACGCGTCCCAGGCCGGATCGTCATCGGCCGGCCCGCTCAGGTGCCCGATCTCGCGCAACGTCGCGCTCGAGGCGGCGCCGGAGAAGGTCAGTGCCAGGCCACCGCGGGTGAGCTCGCGCGCCGTGCCGGCGTGCTCGTGCAGGGAGACGGCCCCGTCAGCGACCTCGAGCCGCAGTCCGTGGTCGCCGACGCGGAAGGGGAGTGAGGCTGCGGAGCGTGGCGGCGGCTCGAGAAAGGTCAGGGCGACGGGGTCCAGCACGGCGAGGGAGTACGGCCGACTCGAGGTCGTGACCGCGTGATCGGTCCGGACGAGTCCGCGCCAGGGAGCCACACCGGACGTGGTGATGTCGACGGCCGCGACGACCGACGCGAAGGATCCGAGCATCGAGAGCAGGGACCGGTAGGAGTCGGCGTCGTCGGCGACCAGCTGGTGGACGACGAGCCGCCCGTCGGCTCCGTAGCCGCGGCCACGGTCCCACGACGCGTACCCGCTCACGCTGCCGTCGAGGTGCTCGCTCACCGTCACGCCATCGACGCGCAGGGCCGGGTCCTCGGTGAACATCGGTCCGCGGTGGCTGAGCGGCCCGCGGCGCCGCTCGGCCCAGCGCTCGTGGGCGTCTCGGACCTGGTCCGCGTCAGCAGCGGTGGCGCGGCGCACGGGCCGGGCACCGCCGACCTGCAGCGCATGGGGAGGGAGTCGGACCACGTCGAGCGAGCCGACGCTCTCGAACCCGAACCGGCGGTAGAGGCCGGGGGACGTGGCGTAGAGGGTCGAGATGACGGCGCCGCGTTCTCGCGCGGTGGTCAGGACGTGCTCGATGAGCGGGGTGAGCAGACCCGCGCCACGGTGCTCCGGGGCCACCGCCACGCCGCCGATGCCGGACGTGGGCACCCGAGCACCGTCGAACCAGGACTCGCACTCACGGTCGAGCGCGGTGGCGACCAGCCGACCGTCGACCTCGATGCCCCACCAGTTCTTGCCGGGCCGGTGCATGGGGACCGGGGGTTCGGGTTCGTCGTGTGCGCCGAACGCCTCGCGGAAGTGGTGGCGCATCGCCTCCGAGTCGTCCTCGGTGAGCGGTCGAACCATGACGGGACTCATGACGTCATCGTGCCCCAGCGAGTGGACGGACGTCGATGGACGCCGCTTAGGGTTGACCTGACCAGAAGGAGGGGTTAGGGTCCGAAGCACTTTAAGGAGGTGTGCGGCATGGAGGTCGAGGAACGCGTCGAGCAGGAGACCCGCCCGGTCTCGTTGGCGGTCTCCACCGTGGTCTTCGCGCTGCGCCCCCACCCTCGGCACGGTGGTACGACGCTGTGGCTGCCGCTCGTCCGCCGGATCCGCGACCCCTACGAGGGGAGGTGGGCGCTGCCGGGCGGACCGCTGCAGTCCCATCAGGACCTGGCCGCCTCGGCGCGCCAGACCCTGCTGCGCACCACCGGACTCGAGCCGGCCTACCTGGAGCAGCTGTACTCCTTCGGCGCGGTCGACCGCTCTCCGCAGGACCGGGTCGTCTCGATC
>JBQGDU010000079.1:0-7031 GCA_052039245.1 Aeromicrobium sp.
TCGACCTCGACGGACTCGCCGGCCGCTTCGGTGCCGTGGTCGTCACGCTCGGCCCGATGGGAGCCGTCTTCGCCGGGTCGACGGCCGACGGCGTCGACGTCCGGGAGCGGGTGGCCGCGCCGCGGGTCGACGTCGTCGACACCACCGGCGCCGGCGACGCCTTCGCTGCCGGGTTCCTGGCCCACTGGCTGCGCGACCGCTCGGCGGTGCCGGCGCTGGAGTCCGGACGCGCCGCCGCGGAACGCTGCATCGTCCACCTGGGCGCCCGACCCCCGCACGCCCTCTGAGCCCTCGCGGACGGACAGGACAGGGCAGTGGCGGAGCAGCTGGCAGGACGACGGGCGAGACGTCGGGCCGCCGTCGCGGTCGCCGTCTTCGGAGTCGTGCTCGGCGGCCTGATGGCCAAGATCGTGCTCGACCCCGAGAGCACCGGTGTCGTGGTCACCTGGGACCCCTCCGACGTCGCCGACCCGTCGGACGTGGTCACCACCGCCGACGGCGGTCAGTACGCCTTCCTCGTGACGCAGGAGGACTCCGACGCGCCGGTCACCTACGACCCGTGCGAGCCCGTGCGCGTCGTCGTCGATCCGCGGTCGGGCCCGCCCGACGCCGTCCTCGTCGTCGAGGACGCCCTCGCGGAGATGTCCGAGCTCACCGGTCTGGAGCTCCGGCTCGTCGGGGAGACCGACCAGGGCCCCGAACCGGACTGGCAGCCCGAGCAGGACGGCGACCGGTGGGAGCCCGTCCTCGTCGCCTGGACGGATCCGAGCGTGGTGCCCGAGCTGGCGGACAACGTGCTCGGGCTCGGCGGCAGCGCGTGGATCGACGAGGACGGCGAGCGTCGCTACATCACCGGCCAGGTGCTGCTCGACGGGCCGCAGCTCGCCGAGCTGGGGGAGGAGCAGACCCGGGCGACCCTGCGGCACGAGCTCGCCCACCTCGTCGGGCTCGACCACGTCGACGACGCCGACGAGCTCATGTACCCCTCGAGCAGGCGTCAGGAGTGGGGGTCCGGTGACCTGGCCGGGCTCGCCGAGCTGGGTGGCACCTGCAGCTGAGCATCCGCTGGCAGTGACGTTCTGACGGCGACACACCGGCGGGTCGGGCCAGAACGTCACCGCCAGCGGGGTGGGGCTCGGAGCGAAGGCACCTAGGATGAGCGGCATGGGGCCCGACGGCGTCCTCGGACATGCGCTCGCGCGCCGCATCGTCGAGCGCGCGATGCAGCGGCTCGGGCACAACGTCAACGTCATGGACGCCGAGGGAGTCATCGTCGGCTCCGGTGAGTCCGAGCGTGTGGGAGAGGTGCACGAGGGGGCCCTGCTGGCCATCCGCGGCGGGCGGACCGTCGTCGTCGACGACGCGATGGCCGAGCGGATCGCCGGGGTCCGACCCGGGGTCAACCTGCCGCTGGTCGTCGCGGGTCGCACCGTGGGCGCGATCGGCGTGACCGGTGACCCGGTGGTGCTCGCGCCCGTGGCCGAGGTGCTCCGCATGGCCGCCGAACTCATGGTCGAGCAGGCCGCCGCGGCCGACGACGAGCAGTGGCGCTCCCAACGGCTCGACACCCTCGCGGGGGACATGGTCACCCCTCACGTCGACGAGGACGCGCTGACGGCGCACGCCGAGGGGCTCGACGTCGACGTGACCGTGCCCCGCCGGGTCTTCCTCGTCGTGCCCGGTCCTGGTCGCGGCGAGGTCGACGTGCGGGCGGCGCGACGGGCCGTGCACCGCGGTGGGCTCGATGTCGTCACCCGGATGGAGGACCCCGAGATCCTGCTGCTGCTCGTGTCCGCTGGCGCCACCGTCTCCGACGTCGTGCGTCGCCTCGGCCCGGGCGGAGCTCACGTGGAGCTGGTCGTCGGCGGTGCCTTCGGGTCGGGAGTGCCGGGTGACGGTCTGGCCGCCGCGCACGCGTCCGCCCACGACGTCCTGCGTGCCGCGCGCCCCGACGCCGGGGCGCGCCCGGCAGTCCGGGCCTGGGACGACGACCGGCTCACGGCCCTCGTCGTGGGACTCCCGGACGACTGGCGCCTGCAGGCACTCACGGAGCCGTGGGAGCGGCTCGCAGGCGAGGAGCTGCTCGTCGAGACCGTCGTCGCCTACCTCGAGTCCGGAGCGGACCTCGCCCGGACGGCAGTGCGCCTGCGAGTGCACCGCAACACGTTGCGCCACCGGCTGGAGCGGGTCGCCGCCGCGAGCGGTGTCGACGTACGGGACCCGTACGGTGCGATGCCTCTGCTCGTCGGTGCCATCAGGGCGGGCCGATTGTGCATGCGCACCGCCGAGGTCCCGCCGAACTGAGTGGATCCCGGGCATCCGCCCGATGCCGCGGTGCGCCCGCCCTCGCTAGCGTGACCTGGGCCATGCGCCGGAACCCCGCACCGGCGCCCTGAACCGGGAGCGTCATGGATCACGTCCTCGTCCTCATCGGCCTCGTCGGGCTGATCGTCATCGCCACGACCTGGCTCAAGCTGCACCCCTTCCTCGCCCTGCTGCTCGCCGCGATCATCGGCGGCTTCGGTCTGGGCGTACCGGGCGGAGAGGTCGTCGCCACCGCCACGGGCGGCTTCGGCGCGATCCTCGGGGGCATCGGCGTCGTCATCGCGCTCGGCACGATCATCGGCGTCGTCCTCGAGCGCAGCGGCGCCGCGGTGACGATGGCCGACCTCGTGATCCGCGTGGTGGGCAAGCGGCACCCGACCCTCGCGATCTCCATCATCGGCTACATCGTCTCCATCCCGGTCTTCTGCGACTCCGGGTTCGTCATCCTCAACTCCCTGAAGGAGTCCCTGGCGCGGCGTACCGGCACCTCGCCCGTGGCGATGGCCGTCGCGCTCGCCACCGGGTTGTACGCCACCCACACGCTGGTGCCGCCCACACCGGGCCCCATCGCTGCGGCCGGCAACCTGGGGCTCACCGATCAGCTCGGCCTGGTGATCATCGTCGGCCTCGGTGTGGCGATCCCCGCGACGCTCGCCGGGCTCTGGTGGGCCTCCCGCTTCCGCGACGAGGAGCCGCAGGGCGAGGTCACCGCCGCCCTCACCGAGGCGACGGAGGAGTTCGAGCGGCTCAAGGACCGCTACCGCGACCTGCCCGGACCCCTGGCCGCGTTCGCGCCCATCATCGTGCCGATCCTGCTGATCTGCCTGGGCTCGGTGGCGGTCTTCCCTGCCGAGCCGTTCGGCGACGGCTGGCTCAAGGCCACCCTCGCCTTCCTCGGCACACCGGCCATCGCCCTGCTGCTGGGCATCGTCTCCGCGCTGCCGCTCGTCGGGTCCCGCGTGCGAGTGGCGACGGCCGCCGACACCGGTGCCGGGAGCCCCGACTCCTGGCGGGACCGGTTCCAGAGCGACGTCGCGGACGGTGTCGTCGCCGCCGGACCGATCCTGCTGATCACCGGTGCCGGTGGCGCCTTCGGCGCGATCATCCAGGCGAGCGACCTCGGCGACTACCTCGGTGAGTCTCTCTCGAGCCTCGGCATCGGCGTCTTCATGCCGTTCCTCGTCGCCGCGGCGCTCAAGTCCGCGCAGGGCTCCTCGACGGTCTCGCTCGTCACGACGTCCGCGCTCGTGGCGCCGCTGCTGGGCGACCTCGGACTGGACTCCGACATCGGCCGGGTCCTCGTGGTCATGGCCATCGGTGCCGGTGCGATGACGGTCTCCCACGCCAACGACAGCTACTTCTGGGTGGTTACCCAGTTCTCCCGGATGAGCGTGTCGCAGGCGTACCGGGCGCAGACCGCCGCGACGCTCGTCCAAGGTGTCGTCACGATCCTGGTGGTCTGGCTCCTCGCACTGGTGCTCGTGTGAGTCCGGACCGCCCGCGCCCTCGCATCGTCGTCGCGCCCGACTCGTTCAAGGAGAGCCTCGCGGCGCCCGACGTCGCCGCGGCGGTGCGGCGCGGCCTGCTCGCCGCGGACCCGATGCTGGACGTCGTGGAGGTGCCCATGGCCGACGGCGGGGAGGGCACGGCAGCGGCCCTCGTCGCCGCGACCGACGGCCGGACCGTGCCTGTGCGCGTGCGCGGTCCGCTGGGTGAGGACGTCGACGCCTCGTTCGGCATGCTCGGTGACGGTGTCACCGCCGTGGTGGAGCTGGCCTCCGCCTCCGGACTGGAGCTGGTCCGTCCACAGCACCGCGACGTGCTGCGGGCCGGCACGTGGGGCACCGGCCAGCTCGTGAGGGCTGCGCTGGACGAGGGCGCGGCGCGCATCGTCGTGGGGATCGGTGGCAGTGCCACGAACGACGGTGGCGCCGGCATGCTCGCCGCTCTCGGAGCCCGACTCCGGGACGCTTCCGGGGCCGATCTGCCTCCTGGCGGCGCCGCGCTCGCCGGGCTCGCCTCGGTGGACCTCACGGATCTCGACCCCCGCCTGCGGCAGGTCCGGCTCGAGGCTGCGTGCGACGTGGACAACCCGCTGCTGGGCCCGGACGGGGCCAGCGCCGTGTTCGGCCCGCAGAAGGGTGCGCGACCCGACGACGTCCGCTTCCTCGACGCAGCCCTCGCCCGATGGGCCGACGCGCTCTCGCGCGCGACGGGTCAGGACCCTCGCGACGTGCCCGGTGCCGGTGCCGCCGGCGGGACGGGCCTGGCGCTGCTCCAGCTCGGTGCCTCGCTGCGCCCCGGCGTGGAGCTCGTGGCCGAGGTCGTCGGGCTGGCCGAGCACCTCGTCGGGGCCGACCTGGTCATCACCGGCGAGGGTCGGGTCGACGCGCAGACCGCGCACGGGAAGACCCCGGCGGGTGTCCTCGCCGCCGCGCGCGCGGCGGGCGTCCCGACCGTCGTGCTCGCCGGCTGCCTCGGCGAGGGAGCGGAGGCCGTCCTGGAGGCAGGAGCCGCAGCCCTGCTCGCCGTGGTCCCGGGCCCCGCGGAGACCGCGGAGCTCCTGGCCGCCGGCGCTGTCAATGTCGAGCGCACTGCACGTTCGGTGGCCGGCCTGTGGTTGGCAGGGGCGACCGCGACGCGCAGTCCGACCTGACCCCTGGTGACACGACGAGGCCCCGCCCTGCAGTGCAGGACGGGGCCTCGGACGGGTCTCAGGCCTTCGCGTCGTCCGGCCCCGACTCGTCCTGCTCGTCCCTGGCGAGGTCGGTGGCCGCGGCGGTGAGGTCGGCGCCGCTGGGGTTGGCCTCGCTCAGCGGGGCGGCGTCGTCGGACTCCGGCTCGGACGTCGGGGCGTCCTCCACCGCGACGATCTCGCCGTCCTCGGCGACCGGTGTCGCGGACGCGCTCGGCTGCTCCTCAGCGGAGTCGGTGGCCTGCTCGGCCTCCTCCTCGCGGGCGTCACCCTCGACGGTCTCGTCCTCGGTGGCCTCGTCCTCGGAGGCGCCGGCGTCGTCGTCGGAGCCGGGGCCGTCGTCCTCGGCGGGGACGGCCTCGGTCTCGGGCTCGGTGACGTCGCCCTCCTCCGGCTCGGGGTCGGGGGTGGGGGCGCCCTGCTCGGGGGAGGACGCGGCCGCAGGGGCGTCGGGCGTGAGGTCGGTGTTGACCGCGCCGACGTTGGCCCAGGCGCCCTGCTCCTTCTCCGACGCGTCCTCGGGGGCGCCGGAGGGTGACGCGGAGTCGGTGGCCTGCTCGGCCTCCTCCTCCCGGGCGTCACCCTCGACGATCTCGTCCTCGGTGGCCTCGTCCTCGGAGGCGCCGGCGTCGGGACCGTCGTCCTCGGCGGGGACGGCCTCGGTCTCGGGCTCGGTGACGTCGCCCTCCTCCGGTTCGGGGTCCGGGGTGGGGGCGCCCTCCTCGGGGGAGGAGGTGGCGGGCGCGTCGGGCGTGAGGTCGGTGTTGACCGCCCCGACGTTGGCCCAGGCGCCCTTCTCCTTCTCCGACGCGTCGTCCGCGACAGGAGCGTCCTCGGCGTCACCCTCGGCCAGGTCGTCGCCCGTGCCCTTCGCGTCGACGGCCACGTTGTGCTCGGCCGCGACCTCCTCGTCGGCGTCGACGGAGGCGGGCTCCGGGTCGTCCTTGGGGCCCTCGCCCGACTCGGTCGCGGTCTCCTGCGGTGCCTCGTGGGCGTCGGCAGCGGGCGCGGCCTCCGCGGTGTCACTCACCGAGGCGTCGTCGGCCTCGTCGGCGGCGTCCGGCTCGGCCTGGGTGGCGTCGTCGGAACCGGCGCCGGACCCCGCAGCGGCGGCGGTGGCAGCCTCGGCCTCCTCGACGACCTCGTCGGCCGTCGGAGCGTCGGACCGCTGCACCGCGGCGAGCAGCATCTGGGCCACGTCGAGCACCTCGACCTCCTCGCGGGCCTCTCCGGCCGCCTGCTGGGCGGTGAGGCCGTCGGAGAGCATCACCCGACAGAAGGGACAGCCGACGGCGATCTGGTCCGCCCCGGTGTCGACGGCCTCCTGCGTGCGGTTGACGTTGATGCGTGAGCCGAGCGTCTCCTCCATCCACATGCGGGCGCCGCCGGCGCCGCAGCAGAACGAGCGCTCGGAGTTGCGCGGCATCTCCGCGAACTTCGCGCCCGGGATCACGTTCAGCAGCTCGCGGGGCGCCTCGTAGACCTGGTTGTGGCGGCCCAGGAAGCACGGGTCGTGGTCCGTGATGGTCTTCTCCGGCTCGGCCGGAGCGGATGCCGCGGGGGCGACCGGCTTCAGCTTGCCCTCGCGCACGAGCCGGTTGAGCAGCTGCGTGTGGTGCACGACCTCGAGCTCGAGACCGAACTCGGCGTACTCGTTCTTGAGCGAGTTGAAGCAGTGGGCGCACGTGGAGACGACCTTCTTGGCCTTGGTCTCCTTGAGCACCTCGGAGTTCTCCATGGCGAGCTGCATGAAGACGATCTCGTTGCCGGCGCGACGTGCCGGGTCGCCGGTGCAGGTCTCGCCGTCACCGAGCACGGCGAAGTCGACGCCCGCCGTGTTCAGCAGCTCGGCCACGGCCTGGGTGGTCTTCTTCGCGCGGTCCTCGAAGGCACCGGCGCAGCCGACCCAGAACAGCCACTCGACCTCGTCGAGGTCCTCGATGTCCGCGCCGACCTGCTTGACCTCGAAGTCGAGGTCCTTGGCCCAGTCCATGCGGTTCTTGGGGTTCAT
>JBQGDU010000080.1:0-1710 GCA_052039245.1 Aeromicrobium sp.
CTCAGGGTTCGACCGGGCGTCTCGTCACCGAGCCGTGCGCCGATACGCTACGTCGAGTGAGCACCTCCCCTCCTGCGTCCGATCGCCCGCTGCGCGTCGCCCTCCTCGGGTGCGGCACCGTCGGCAGCGAGGTGGCCCGACTGCTCACGCGCGACGCCTCGGAGCTGGCACGTCGCATCGGCGCCCCGCTCCAGCTCGCCGGCATCGCGGTGCGGCGCCTCGGCCGAGATCGCGACCTCGATCTTCCTGAGGACCTGTTCACGACCGACGCGCACGGTCTGGTGGCCCGCGACGACATCGACCTCGTCGTCGAGGTCATCGGTGGCATCGAACCCGCCAGGGAGCTCATCCTGACCGCCCTGGACCACGGTGCATCGGTCGTCACGGCCAACAAGGCGCTGCTCGCCGAGGACGGAGGCCTGCTGTTCGAGGCGGCGGCCAAGGCGGAGCGGGACATCGCCTTCGAGGCGGCGGTCGCCGGCGCCATCCCCATCGTGCGACCGCTCCTGGAGTCACTCGCGGGGGACGCGGTGCACCGGGTGCTGGGCATCGTCAACGGCACCACGAACTTCATCCTCGACGCCATGACCACCCACGGATCGGGGTTCTCGGAGGTGCTCGACGAGGCGCAGCGGCTCGGGTACGCCGAGGCGGACCCGACGGCCGACGTCGAGGGCTTCGACGCGGCGTCCAAGGCAGCCATCCTGGCGACGCTCGCCTTCCACACGCGCGTCACGATCGGCGACGTGCACCGTGAGGGCATCGCCGACGTCACCGCCGCCGACGTCCGCTCGGCGCAGGAGATGGGCTGCGTGGTCAAGCTGCTCGCCATCTGCGAGAAGATCGAGACCCCCGAGGGCCCCGCGGTCTCGGCGCGGGTGCACCCGGCGATGATCCCCGACACCCACCCGCTCGCCAGCGTGCGGGAGGCGTACAACGCCGTGTACGTGGAGAGCGAGTCCGCCGGGGAGCTCATGTTCTACGGACCCGGTGCCGGCGGCGCGCCGACCGCGAGCGCCGTGCTCGGGGACCTCGTCTCGGTCGCACGCAACCGCGTCAAGGACGTCTGGGGGCCGAGCGAGAGCACCCACGCCCAGCTCGAGGTGCTGGACATCGGTCGGGCCCGGACGCGCTACCACGTGCAGATCGACGTCGACGACCGTGCCGGCGTCCTGGCCACGGTGGCCCACGCCTTCGCCGAGTTCGGCGTCTCGATCAAGACGGTCCGGCAGGAGGGCCACGGGTCCGACGCGCAGCTCGTCATCGTCACCCACGAGGCCGAGGACGCAGCGTTGGACGCGACGGTCCGCGCCCTGCGGGACCTGGACATGGTCCGGGACGTCTCGTCCGTCATGCGAGTGGAAGGAGTGGCCCGATGACCACGTTGGTCTCACCGCGCGGCGCGCGGCCCTGGCAGGGCGTCATCGAGGAGTACCGGGCGTGGCTCCCGGTCGGAGCCGACGACACCGTCGTGACGCTGGGGGAGGGCGGCACCCCTCTCGTGCACTCGGCGTGGTTGTCCGAGCTCGTGCGCGGCGAGGTGCACCTCAAGGTCGAGGGGGACAACCCGACCGGGTCGTTCAAGGACCGCGGCATGACCGCGGCCATCACCGTCGCGCTCGCCGAGGGGGCGAGAGCGGTCGTCTGCGCGTCCACCGGCAACACGTCGGCCTCCATGACGGCCTACGCCGCTCGGGCCCGCCTCACGCC
>JBQGDU010000081.1:0-1661 GCA_052039245.1 Aeromicrobium sp.
GGGCACGAGCGCCGAGTACTGCGTCTCCGGGTCCCGGGTGACCCCCGCCCAGACCTCCTGGGCGTCGGCCATCTGGGGGATCGCTCGAGGATGCACGAAGGAGACGGCCTCGACCTGAGGCACGCCGGTGGAGCCGAGAGCGTCGATGAGCGCGATCTTGTCCGCGGTGGGCACGGGGTCCTCGCTCTGGAGACCGTCGCGCGGACCGACCTCGCGCAAGGTGACGGCGGAGGGCACGTCGGAGGTCACAGTCCCAGCTCCTTGGCGATCCGGCGCCGGTGCGCCACGGGGGTGCCGTAGAGCGCGCGCTGCGTGGTCGCCCGCCGGAAGTGGTGGGCGATCTCGTGCTCCCAGGTGAAGCCGATGCCGCCGAGGACCTGCGTCGCCTCGCGGGCGACCTCCATGACGACGTCGGACGTGACCGCCTTGGCCATCGAGGCGTGCAGGCGCCACTGCGACGCGCCGGCGTCCAGGTCGTCCAGGGCACCCGCGACGGCACTGGTCGCCGTCTCGAGACCGGTGTACATGTCGACGAGCTTGTGCTTGATGACCTGGAACGTCGCGATCGGTCGCCCGAACTGCTCCCGGGTCACGGCGTAGTCGCGAGCGACCTCCAGGCACCGCTCGGCGAGGCCGATCGACTCGGCGGCGGTCATCAGCGCACCGAGCAGGAGCGCGTCGTCGACGTGGTCGGCGAGGTCGGCGGCCTCACCGAGCACCAGACACGGCGCCTGGTCGATCGCGACGTCCGCGAACCCGCGGCCAGGATCGACCGAGGCCATCACCCGGACCTCGGTCGCGTCCGCCTGGGCGTCCACGAGAACGAGCAGGGTCCGTCCGGACTCATCCCGCGCGGGGACCAGGAAGCCGTCGGCATGGGTGCCGGCGTCGACGAACGATCCCTCGACCGAGACGAGTCCGGAGGTGCTGTCGAGCAGGCCGGGCGTCCCGGCTCGCAGGTCCGCCCCGAGCCCTGGGCCGTGGACGAGCGGGACCACCACCCGTTCACCGCCGGCGATCGAACGCTGGACGTCGTGCCGGTCCTCGGGATCGATCGCCCGCAGGAGGTGGACACCGACCCCGGCGCAGGCCACCAGCGGTCCCGACCACCCCGACCGCGAGGTCTCGACGAGGGCGGCGCCGAGCTCACGGACGCCGGCCCCCTGCCCACCGAGCCCTTCCGGCACCAGCAGCCCGGCCAGACCGAGCTCGTGCGCGAGGGCGTCCCAGGAGACCGGACGACCGGGCTTCTCGGCGTCCTGCCTGTTCTGCTCGAGCGGGCTCCGCGCGGACAGGAACCGTCGGACGGTGCTCTGGAAGTCCTTGTCGATGACGAGGGACATGCGTTCTCTCCTTCAAGCAAGCACTTGATTCTTCAGGGTGACGACGACTCGCCTCCGAGCGCCGTCAGGGTCAGCGGACGCGCAGCCCGTCGAGCAGGATCGTCCCCTGGATGTCGATGACGTCCTCGATGGAGGTCTTGCCCTTGGGGTCGAACCAGCGGACCACCGCGAGGATGGACCCCATGACCGTGCGGTAGATCATCCGCGCTCCGGGCGCCTTGACGATGACGCCCTCGTCGATGCCCCGCTGGATCGTCTCCCGCCACACGGTCTCGATCTCGTGCTGACGGGCCCCGATGCGCTCCATCGACGCGACGT
>JBQGDU010000082.1:0-4397 GCA_052039245.1 Aeromicrobium sp.
CCACCTCGGGGCCGGAGCAACCGCGAGAAGCGCCAATTGGTTGATCAGCCACCGATCCAGCCACGACACCGCCATTCGGTTGCTCAGGCACCGATAGAGCGTCCCCACCTGCGGGCGGCAGCACCGGGACCGGGCCCACCCCGTCGCGGGCGAGCGCCAGCAGCGCATCGACGTCCAGGTGCTGCTCGACGAGGTCCCCGAGCCGGTCCAGGCGCGCCTCCCGCGCTACCGCGAACGAGACGTCCGACGCGGGCAACCTCACGCCCGCTGCCTCGGCCACCCGCTCCAGGAGAGCACGACGGAAGTCGTCGGACTCCAGGCTGCCGTGCCACATCGTCCCGTGCACGAGACCGCGCACCGCACCACCGAGGAACGGCTCGTCGTCACCGCTGGTGATGCGGCCGTGGTGGATCTCGTAGCCGCCGACGCCGTGCCCCCACACCTCTCCGCGCGGAAGACGCAGCACCTTGTCCGCGGCGAACCGGGTGACGACGTCGAGCAGCCCGAGTCCGTCCGCCGACGACGTCTCCCCGCTCTCGACGCCGTCCGGGTCCTCGACGCGACGCCCCAGCATCTGGAACCCGCCGCAGATGCCGAGCACGGCACGTCCGGCGGCCGCGTGACGCACGATCGCGTCGTCCAGACCGCGCGAGCGCAGCCACGCGAGGTCCTCGATCGTCGCGCGGGTGCCGGGCAGGACCACGAGGTCCGCGCCGGCGAGGTCGCGTGGCTCGGAGACGAACACGACGTCCACCCCGGGCTCGAGCCCGAGCGCGTCGACGTCGGTGAAGTTGCTGATCCGCGGCAGCCGCACCACCGCGACGCGCAGGCCGGAGCCGTCGCTGCGCCGACCCTCGAGGTCGAGCGCGTCCTCGGAGTCGAGCCACAGCGACGGATCCCACGGCAGCGTGCCGTAGACGCGCCGGCCGGTGAGTCGTTCGAGCGTCTCCAGGCCAGGTGCCAGCAGCGACGCGTCACCCCGGAACTTGTTGATGACGAACCCCGCCACGAGCTCCTGGTCGGCGGCATCCAGCAGCGCCACGGTGCCGAACATCGACGCGAACACGCCGCCGCGATCGATGTCACCCACGACGACGACGGGCATCCGCGCGTGCTGAGCGAGCCCCATGTTGACGTAGTCCGACGCCCGCAGGTTGATCTCCGCCGGGCTTCCGGCACCCTCTGCGACGACGACGTCGTACCGCGAGGCGAGGTCGTCGAACGCCGCGTGGGCGGCCTGCGCGAGATGCCGTCGGCCGTCGACGAAGTCCGCGGAGCCGACCTCTCCCCCCGGCCGCCCCATGACGACGACGTGGCTGCGCCGGTCCCCGCCCGGCTTGAGCAGCACCGGGTTCATCGCCACCTCGGGCTCGGCCCCGGCGGCGAGCGCCTGCACCCACTGCGCCCGGCCGATCTCGCCGGTGCGCACCTCGCCGAGGAACTCACCCGGCGCCGTGACGACCATCGAGTTGTTCGACATGTTCTGCGCCTTGAAGGGCGCCACCCGCAGCCCACGTCGGGCGAGGGCGCGGCACAGACCCGTCGTCACGACGCTCTTGCCGGCGTCGGAGGTCGTGCCGGCTACGAGCAGCGAGCCGGGCATGGGTCCAGCCTAGGGCGGGCCCTCCGCCGACGAACCACACGGCGAGGGTCCCCGTCGGCGTCGCGGCGTCCCGTGGCGGCGCGCGACGGTTGCCGAGTCACCGACGTGACCGTCCCGCCACCGCCCAGGTGTCCGACGGCTGTTCGCCGAGGACACCGTCGCGCCGACGACCGTTCGTCGCTCGTGAGCCGCCGTACGTCGCAGTAACTGGTGTGAACGGGCTCACATGTGATGGGGTGTCCGATGGTCCACGCCGGACCGTCGGCACGATCTTCTGGAGCACGCTCATGAGCACTGTCACCCTGCCCGCCGGGCGCCTGCGGACCATCGTCGTCTGGAGCCTCGTCGCCGTGGTCGGCGCCGTCTGCTGGAGCGTCCTCGCGCTCTCACGGGGCGAGGACGTCTCGGCCCTGTGGATCCTGTTCGCCGCGCTCTCCTCCTACGCGATCGCGTACCGGTTCTACTCCCGGTTCATCGCCCGCAAGGTGCTGAAGGTCGACGACACCCGGGCCACCCCGGCCGAACGTCTCGACAACGGCGTCGACTTCGAGGTCACCGATCGTCGCGTCCTGTTCGGCCACCACTTCGCCGCGATCGCCGGTGCCGGGCCGCTCGTCGGTCCCGTGCTCGCGGCGCAGATGGGCTACCTGCCCGGCACCATCTGGATCATCGTCGGCGTCATCGCCGCCGGCGCCGTCCAGGACATGGTCGTCATGTTCTTCTCCATGCGTCGCGACGGCAAGAGCCTCGGGCAGATGATCCGCGAGGAGATCGGTGTCGTGGGCGGCACGGCCGCCCTGATCGCGGTCTTCGCCATCATGATCATCATCCTGGCGGTGCTCTCGCTCGTCGTCGTGAACGCGCTCGCGGAGTCCCCGTGGGGCGTCTTCTCCATCACCCTCACCGTCCCGATCGCCCTGTTCATGGGCTTCTACCTGCGCTACATCAGGCCGGGGCGGGTCATGGAAGTCACCGCGATCGGCGTCGTCCTGCTGCTGCTCGCGATCGTCGGTGGCGGCTACGTCGACGCGATGGGCCTGTCGGACGCGCTGACGCTCTCCAAGGAGAGCCTGGTCATCGGGCTCGTGGTCTACGGCTTCGTCGCGTCGATCCTGCCGATCTGGATGCTGCTGACCCCGCGCGACTACCTCTCGACGTTCATGAAGATCGGCGTGATCGTGCTGCTCGCGGTCGGTCTGGTCATCGCCGCGCCCGTCATCCAGGCCGATGCCGTCACGAGCTTCGCCACCGAGGGCAACGGCCCGGTCTTCTCCGGCAAGCTCTTCCCGTTCGTCTTCATCACCATCGCGTGCGGCGCACTCTCCGGCTTCCACGCGCTCATCTCCTCCGGCACGACGCCCAAGATGATCGCCAAGGAGAGCCACGTCCGCATGATCGGCTACGGCGGCATGCTGATGGAGTCCTTCGTGGCCATCAGCGCGCTCATCGCCGCCGTCGTCATCGACCAGGGTCTCTACTACGCGATGAACGCCCCGGCGGGCATGACCGGCGGAACGGCCGAAGGTGCCGCGGAGTTCGTCAGCACGCTCGGGTTCACGCTGTCCCCCGACACCCTCACGGCGGCCGCGCAGGCCATCGAGGAGGAGACGCTGGTCTCCCGCACCGGCGGTGCCCCGACGCTCGCCTTCGGTCTCTCCCAGGTCTTCTCAGAGGCGTTCGGCGGCAACCTGCAGGCGTTCTGGTACCACTTCGCGATCATGTTCGAGGCGTTGTTCATCCTCACCGCCGTCGACGCGGGCACCCGCGTCGGCCGGTTCATGCTGCAGGACACGGTCGGCAACTTCTGGCCGAGGTTCGGCGACGTGTCCTGGCGCCCTGCCGCATGGACCGCGAGCGCTGTCACCGTCGGTCTGTGGGGCTACATGCTCTACGTCGGCGTCACCGACCCGCTCGGCGGCATCAACCAGCTGTTCCCACTGTTCGGCATCGCCAACCAGCTGCTGGCCGCGATCGCCCTGACCCTGTGCGTCACGCTGTTCCTCAAGCACGGTTGGGCCAAGTGGGTCTGGGTGCCCGGCATCCCGCTCGCCTGGGACCTCATCGTCACGATGACGGCCAGCTACCAGAAGATCTTCAGCTCCGACCCGGCCATCGGGTACTTCGCGCAGGCGTCCCGCTACCGCGAAGCACGCGCCGCCGGTGAGGTCCTCGCCCCCGCTGCCGACGAGCAGCAGATGGGTCAGATCATCACGAACTCCACCACCAACGGCGTCCTGCAGTCCGTCTTCGCGCTGCTGGTGATCGTCATCGTCGCCAACGCGGTGCTCATCTGGGTGCGCTCCCTGCAGGCGGGCTCCCTGCCCACCACCGAGGTGCCGCACACCGAGTCCGGCATCGTCGCCCCTGCGGACTTCTTCGCCACCGCGGAGGAGAAGCAGGCGGTGGCCGAGTGGGAGGCCTCGCGGGAGACCAGCGGGAGCGTGCGATGAAGACCCGCCTCGCCGGGCTGCGTCGACTCGTCCGGGAGTTCACGGGCGAGGCGCGCTGGGACAGCTACCTCCAGCAGTGCGCCCGCGACAGCGTCGAACCCGCCAGCCGGCGCCAGTTCGAGCGGCATCGGGCCGAGCAGGTGGCGCACGCGCCGATGGCCCGCTGCTGCTGACGCGCTCCTGCCCGAGGCCGGCCGAAAGGCCCGGAGCACGCGAACCCCACGCCCCGACCGCGAGCCGACCATCACCGGCCGACCCACTCCACCCCCACCCGACCAGGCCCCCGGCCGGGGGTGCCGGGCCGGGGGCCCCGCCCTGCTCGGAGCGCAGCGGAGAGCTGGGGG
>JBQGDU010000083.1:0-6969 GCA_052039245.1 Aeromicrobium sp.
GGTCGGGCTCTGGATGTGAGGCAGTCCGGCCGTCATCTCGTGCCCCTCCGCGATCGAGTGCGGTGGGACAGATCGCACCACCGTCACACATGCTATAGCACCGTGAGGGTGTCGATCAGCGCAGGACGCGGCGGTCGGGCGGCTCGCGCGTCCGGCCGCCAAGGCACCTGCGAGGCGGCGTGCGGTGACCGCTCGCCTCTACCGAGGGTCCGAGCGCGCCCTACCCGCCTCGGGCACGCGGTTCGTTGACCCCGAACACGGGTCGCCCGGCGAGCGCAGCGATGAGCTCAAGCGCTCCCTCTCGTCCGGCGGCATCGCGGGCCTCGATCGTCTGACCCGCCATGTGCGAGTACACGGTGATGCCATCGACCCCGCGCAGGACGCTGTCCGGGGGGAGCGGCTCCACGGTCACGACATCGAGGGCGGCGCCGGCGATCTGTCCCGTCCGCACCGCGATGGCGAGGGCCTGCTCGTCGACGATCGGCCCTCGTGCGGTGTTGACGAGCAGTGCCGACCTCTTCATGCGCGCGAGCGCGTCCGCGCCGATCAGACCCCGGGTCCGATCAGTCAGCGAGGTGTGGATGGAGACCACGTCGGACCGGGTCAGCAGCTCGTCCAGCTCGACGAACGTCACGTCGGGGAAGTCCGCCCGGACGCCGACGTCGACGGCGCTGTGGGAGATCACCGTCATCCCGAACGCCCGGGCCAGCGGGACGACGGCGCGGGCCGACGCCCCGAACCCGATCAGCCCGAGCGTCGACCCGCGGAGCTCGTGGCCGTCCGTGCGCGGCCACCGACCGTCCCTGACACCGGCCGCGAGCTCGCTGAGGTGACGCGAGGCGTCGAGCATCAGGCCCAGCGTGTACTCGGCGACCGCGTTGGCGTTGATCCCGGGGAGGTTGCTCACTGAGATGCCCAGCCGGGCGGCGGCGTCGACGTCGACCGAGTCGTACCCGACCCCTGTACGAACGACGGCTCGCAGCGCGTCCGCCTGTCGCAGCACGTCGGCGCTCATCGGCTCGTTCGCGATCAGCGCTCCCTCCACCCCGCTGAGAAGGGTGGCCAGGTCCTCGGCAGAGCGCGCAGCGACGAGCGGGGCGTGGACCGTCTCGTGGCCCTGCTCGCGCAGGAGGACGTCGACCTCGTCCCCCGGTCGGAGGTAGTCGGTGGTGATGAGGATGCGAGCCATCGCAGGTGGCCTCCGGGTGATCGATGCTGCGTCAGCCCAGACGGTAGCGACGCCGTCGCGCGGCGGTCACCCCGTCGCGCGCAAGGTGGTCTTGCTACCGGTGCAACCGCTCCGGCAGCCGTTCACCCAGGAAGGCGATGACAGCCTCGACACGCGCCGGGACGTGATGCGAGTCGGCGTGCAGCGCGTAGACGTCGGCACTCGGTGTCGGGACGTCCTCGAGCACCTGCTCCAGGCGACCCTCGGCGAGAAGGTCGGCGACCTGCCACGACGACCGCATGATGACTCCACGCCCCTCCAGAGCCCACCCAGTGACGACGTCTCCGTCGTTGCTGGACAGCGTTCCGTCCACCCGCACCCGGAACGCATCGCGACCCTCGCCGAAACGCCAGAGCGCGAAGTCCCCGTCGTTCTCGCGCAGCACGATGCAGTTGTGGTGCGCCAGGTCGTCAGTGGTCTCGGGGCGTCCACGGCGGTTCAGGTACTCCGGCGATGCGCACACCACCCTCCGGTTCGTCGCCACGCGTCGCATCCGCAGGGTCGAGTCGTGCGGAGCACCGACGTGGACCGCCACGTCGAACTCGCGACGGTGCGGAGCCAGTGGCAGCGGACTCGTGGTCAGCACCACCTCGAGGCCGGGGTGCTGGGCGCCGAACTCCCCCAGCAGGGGGCCGACGTGGGCTCGGCCCAGTCCCAGAGACGTCTCCACGAGCAGCCGCCCCCGCAGCTCCGCCGACTGACCGCTGACCTGGTCCTCCAACGCTTGGACGTCCACCAGGATCGGGGCGATCCCTCGAGCCAGCAGCGCACCCTCGGGAGTGAGCGTGAGCGAGCGCGTGCCGCGTTGCACCAGCTGGACACCGAGCCTGCGCTCCAGGGCCGAGAGCCGCCTGCTCACCACCGGCAGTGAGCAGCCCAGCTGACGAGACGCTGCCGTCAAGGTCTCGCTCGAGGCGATCACCGCGAAGAACGCGAGCTCGTCGGTGGATCCAGCGGTCGGCACCATGACCAGTCCTCTCCTTCTCTCTCCGGATACTATTCACGACATCACATTTGCTATAGCGTACGTCTCCCCGCTTCCCGACGAAGGACACCTGATGACTCTTGCCCGCCGAATCGCCGAGTACGCCCTCTCCCTGAACGCCTCGGACCTGCCCGAACCAGTGGTGCAGTGCGCGAAGGACCGGATCGTCGACTCGTTCGCTTGTGCGCTGGGCGCCTATGACGCCGCTCCCGTTGCCGCTGCCCTGACCCTCGCCCGCAACACCCGCACCGGGCAGGCCAGCATCCTCGGGACCGACGTCCGCACCACGCCAGACCTCGCGGCGTTCGTCAACGGGACCCTCGTGCGCTTCCTCGACTACAACGATGGCTACATGGCCAAGGAGCCGGGCCACCCGAGCGACAACATCCCCGCGTGTCTGGCCGTGGCCGAGACCGAGGGTGTCGGCGGACGCGAGCTCATCGCCGCCATCGTCGCGGCCTATGAGATCCAGATGCGCCTGCAGGAGGCCGTCGGCCTGAACCGGCAGGGCTGGGACCACGTCAACTTCGTGCTCGTGAGCGTGGCCGCCGCCGTGTCGCGGCTGATGGGTTCCACGCTCGACCAGACCACCCATGCGATCAACATCGCCGTCAACGGGCACATCGCCCTGCGCCAGGTCCGGTCGGGGGAGCTGTCGGACTGGAAGGGCGCGTCAGCGGCCAACGCCGCGCGGAACGCCATCTTCGCCGCGCAGCTCGCCCGGGCCGGCATGACCGGACCGTCGCCGATCTTCGAGGGTCGGATGGGCTTCTTCGAGCAGGTGAGCGGTGCGTTCGAGCTCGAGACGGAGCTCTTCGCGCGCAAGGACGGGGACGACTTCCGGATCCTGGCTTCCCTCGTCAAGCCCTTCCCGACCAATGGCGAGCTCCAGACCGCCGTCGCGGCGGCGCTGCAACTGCGAGTCGAGGTGCCAGCGCTGGACCAGGTCGTCGAGATCAGCATCGCGACCACCGACATCGCCCGACGCATCACGGCTGACGATGAGGAGAAGTGGAGCCCGACGACCCGGGAGACCGCGGACCACAGCCTTCCGTACAACGTGGCCCGTGCCCTGCTCGACGGGGAGCTCACTCTTCGGTCCTTCGACGACGAGCTGCTGCGCGACCCCGCTGCCGTCGCGCTGATGCAGCGGACCACCGTGCAGGAGGACCCCGACCTCACCGCGCTGTTCCCGCGGCACCTCGGCAACCGGGTTACCCTCACCCTCGAGGACGGCCGCACGCTCTCCCAGGAGGTCGTCTCACCGGCGACCAACGCGCCACTGCGTGAGCTCGTCACCGCGACGGCCGGGAAGCTGCGTGGCACGGCCGCTCCGTACCTCTCTCCCGACCGCCAGGAGGCACTCCTCACCGAGGTCGCCGGCCTCGAGACCGCGTCGAGCTACGAGGCGCTGTTCGACACCATGATCCCCGACGTGGTCTGAGGATGCTTGCCGTCGGCGAAAGCCCACCTTGCGTGGCACGGACTAGGCGCAGCGCACCCACCTGCCTAGCGTGGCGGCCGTGAACAGCACCTATCGCATCGCAGTCATTCCCGGCGACGGGATCGGCGTCGAGGTCGTGCCCGAAGGTCTCAAGGTCCTCGAGCGGGCCGCCAGTCTGCACGGCTTCTCGCTCGAGACCGAGACCTTCGGCTTCGCCAGCGCCGCCCACTGGCTCGAGCACGGCGAGATGCTCCCTGCGGACTGGCGGCAGACACTGGGGCAGTTCGACGCGATCTTCTTCGGGGCCGTCGGCTGGCCCGACGTGGTCCCGGACCACGTCTCGCTGTGGGGCAGCCTGCTGAAGTTCCGCCGTGAGTTCGACCAGTACGTCAACCTCCGCCCGGTCCGGCTGCTGGCAGGAGTCAGCAGCCCGCTCGCCGGCCGCACCCCGGAGGACATCGACTTCTACGTCGTGCGGGAGAACACCGAGGGCGAGTACTCCAGCGTCGGCGGCAGGATCTTCGAGGGCACCGAGCGGGAGACGGTGCTCCAGGAGACGATCATGACCCGCGTCGGCGTCGACCGCGTGCTGCGCTACGCCTTCGACCTCGCGCAGCGCCGCGAGGCCCGTCACCTCACGTGGGCGACCAAGAGCAACGGGATCTCGATCTCCATGCCGTACTGGGACGAGCGCGCCGAGGCGATGGCGGCCGAGTACCCGCAGGTCCGCGCGGACAAGGTCCCCATCGACATCCTGACGGCGAACTTCGTCCTCAGGCCGGACCACTTCGACGTCGTGGTCGCCAGCAACCTGTTCGGCGACATCCTCTCCGACCTCGGCCCGGCCTGCGCCGGCACGATCGGCATCGCCCCCAGCGCGAACATCAACCCCGACGGCACCTACCCGAGCCTGTTCGAACCGGTGCACGGATCCGCTCCGGACATCGCCGGGCAGGGCATTGCGAACCCGATCGGGCAGATCTGGAGCGCGGCGATGATGCTCGACCACTTCGGTGAGCACACGGCGGCCGAATCCATCGTCACCGCCATCGAGGCCGTGCTCGTGGACGAGTCCGTGCCGAAGACCCCGGACCTGGGTGGCGACGCGACGACGACGGGCCTCGGCACCGCCATCGCCGAGCGCGTGAGCGTGAGCGTGAAGGAGACCTCATGACATCGACCGTGGCACCGGACCTCGACCCCATCCAGCTGGAGGTCCAGTGGGACCGCCTGTCGGCCGCCACCGACGAGGCGGCGTCGGCCATGCTCCGCTCGGCGTTCTCCACCATCATCCGGGAGTCGAACGACTACACCGTCGTCATCATGGACCGCTCCGGTCGCACGATGACCGAGACCCGGGCAGGAATCCCGGCCTTCGCCGGACTCGTGGGGACGCTCACGGAGATGCTGCTCGAGCGCATGCCGGCCCACACCTGGCGCGACGGCGACTGCGTCGTCACCAACGACCCCTGGATCGCGACGGGCCACCTGCCCGACCTGGCGATGATCGCGCCGCTGTTCCACGACGGCGCGCTCGTCGGGTTCACCGGCACCGCGGCCCACCTCCCGGACATCGGTGGCAGCGGCGGACTGGCGACGGACCTCATGGGCGAGGGGATCCTGATCCCACCACTGCATCTCTATCGAGCCGGAGAGCTGAACGAGGCGGTCCGCGACCTGATCCTGGCGAACGTGCGGGTGCCGGACCAGGTGTGGGGTGACGTGCAGGCCCAGGCCACCGCCCACGCCGTGTGCCGGCGGCGCGCCCAGGAGTTCCTGGAGGAGTTCGACGAGCCGGGCTTCGAGAGGTTCGCGACGGCCGTGCACGCGCTGACCGATCGCGCCATGCGCACCGCTGTCGGTGCTCTGCCCGACGGCATCTACACGGCGTCGGTCGACGCCGACGGCCTGCCCGGTCGACCGACGCACATCGCGTGCGCCGTCACCATCGCCGGCGAGTCCGTGACGATCGACTACACGGGCTCCTCGGACCAGGTCGACTTCCCCACCAACTGCACGCTGAACTACACCCGCGCGTACTCCATGTACCCGCTCAAGCTCGTGCTGGACCCGTCGACCCGCACGAACCACGGGTCCTACCGCGCCATGCAGCTCGTGGCGCCGGAGGGCACGATCGTCAATCCGAGGTTCCCGGTCCCCGTGGTCGCTCGGCACCTGACTGGGCACCTGCTGTCGTGCGCCATCTACCGGGCGCTCGCCCCGATCCTGCCGGACCGGATCATCGCGGACAGCGGTGGCGCCCCAGCCCTGCGGGTGCGCTTCACGGGCCACGACGAGGACGGCACACCGTGGGCCCTCATGCTGTTCGCCAACGCCGGCATGGGCGCCTCCTCGCACCAGGACGGCCTCGCCACGACCGCGTTCCCGACCAACTCCGGGACCGGCTCGATCGAGGCGATGGAGGCATCCGCACCCCTGCGCTTCCTGCGCAAGGAGCTGCGCGCCGACTCCGGGGGACCCGGTACCTACCGGGGCGGCATGGGTCAGGTGATCGAGGTCCAGAACCCCCCAGGACGTCCGGTGCAGGTCGGGCTCCTCGGCGACCGTCAGACTCGTCCCGCTCGTGGCGTGCTCGGCGGGGGTGACGGGGCAGTCGCCACGGCGTTCCTCGGATCCGGGGACCCGGTGCCGTTGAAGACCGTGACCGTGCTGCCGCCCGGTGAGTCGATCACCATCTGCTTCCCCGGCGGGGGCGGCTACGGAGACCCGGCCGGTCGCGACCCGGACCGGCACACCCACGACCTCGCCATGGGCTACGTGACCGAAGGAGAGCACCGATGAGCACTCGGATCGGTGTGGACGTCGGAGGGACGTTCACCGACCTGCTGCTGCACGACCCGGAACGGGGCGTGACGTGGAACGGCAAGCTCCCGACGACGCCCCACGCACCTCACGAGGCCATCGTCGAGGGCGTCGAGAGGATCCTTCGTGAGACACAGACGCGGCCCGCGGACGTCTCAGGGGTCGTCCACGGCACCACGCTCGTGACGAACACGGTGCTGGAGCGCACGGGGGCGCGCGTCGGCTTCCTGGCCACCCGCGGATTCCGTGACGTGCCGGAGATGGGTCAGGAGACCCGCTTCGACACGACCGACCTCTTCGCGCGACCCGCACCACCCCTGGTGCCACGCGACATGCGCCGGGAGGTTCAGGGGCGCCTCGCCGTCGACGGCACCGAGATCGAGCCGCTCCACGACGAGGACGTGCTGACGCAGATCGCCGACCTGGTCTCCAGGGGCGCCGAGGCGCTCGCCGTGTGCCTGCTGCACTCCTATGCCGACCCCGTCCACG
>JBQGDU010000084.1:0-1727 GCA_052039245.1 Aeromicrobium sp.
GCCGGTGTGGCCGGTCAGGCCCGTCTCCTGACCGAACGAAATCCTCCAAAGCGTCGTCGTCCTGTCACGTCGGGTCCCAGCGACTCAGGTCGTCGCGGACCCGAGGCGCAGACCGCGGCGTATGGCGTCCAACAGCTGACGCTGTGCTCTGATGCTGACCTCGGCTCCGGCCGCCAGCTCCATCGCGCCGTGGACCGTCCCGGGGTAGGAGTGGAGCTCGACGCTGACCCCCGCCCGGAGCAGTCTCAACGCGTACAGGATGTCGTCGTCGCGCAAAGGATCGAGCTCCATCGCCACGACGTAGGCGGGCGGGAGCCCGGACAGGTCGGTGGCGCGCGCCGGTGCCGCGTAGCTGGAGACGCCGGGATCGTCCGGACCCGTGTAGTTCTCGCCGAGGTAGTGCCGCCAGGCGATCCCGGCGAGACGGCTGTTCAGCACGGGAGCATCGACGAACTGCGTGACGGACTGGGTGTGCAGCCGGTCGTCGACCGCCGGACTGACGAGGTACTGGAAGACGATCGGAGGACCCCCCTCGTCCCTCGCCCGCAGCGCGGTCCCGGCGGCGAGACACCCGCCCGCGCTCGTCCCGCCGATGGCGATGCGGCTCGGATCGAGACCCAGCTCCGGGCCCTCGGCATGGAGGTACGTCAGAGCGGCGTAGCAGTCGTCGAGCGGGCCGGGAAAAGATGTCTCCGGAGCCAGCCGATACTCGACGTTGGCCACCGCGATCCCCAGCTGTCGCACGACCTCGAGGCAGAAGTAGTCGTACTCGTGGGCAGTACCCAGCACGAAGCCACCTCCGTGGATGGCGACGAGGGTCGGGAGCGGATCCGCGACACCGGTCGGGCACAACAGACGGATGGGGACGTTCGGGTCGTCCCCCAGACCCGGTGCGGTCACCTCCCGGACGTCCACGCCGTCGTACGTGAGGGCGGCCAGTCCAGGAGCGGACAGCCGCGAGTTCACCTCACGAGCTGCGGCGACGTCGGCGATGTCGAGCTCGGGGAGGTCGACCGTCGCCGCCGCTATCTCCGGATCCATGGTGGGAAAGGTCGTCATGAGCTCGTCCTCTTCGTGGTGGTCACCGATCGAGATTTCGATCGGCCGGGCATCGTGTCGTGCATGGCCCGCGCTCGCGGTTCGTCGGCCTCACCAGCCGCGGGTCTCTAGGCGGTGCGGCTCGGGGAGATCGTCGACGTTGATGCCGACCATCGCGTCTCCCAGCCCACGGGAGACCTTGGCGACGACGTCGGGATCGTCGTAGAAGGTGGTGGCCTTGACGATGGCCTCGGCCCGCTGGGCGGGGTTGCCGGACTTGAAGATGCCGGAGCCGACGAACACGCCCTCCGAGCCCAGCTGCATGACCAGTGCAGCGTCCGCCGGCGTGGCGATCCCACCGGCGGTGAACAGCGTCACCGGCAGCTTGCCCGCCTCAGCCACCTCACGCACGAGCTCGAACGGGGCCTGCAGCTCCTTGGCCGCGACGTAGAGCTCGTCCTCGCGCAGCCCCTGCAGCCGTCGGATCTCGCCGGTGATCTTGCGGATGTGCGTCACGGCGTTCGACACGTCGCCCGTGCCGGCCTCACCCTTGGAACGGATGAACGCCGCACCCTCGGTGAGCCGACGCAGGGCCTCGCCGAGGTTCGTGGCGCCGCAGACGAAGGGGACGTTGAACGCCCACTTGTCGATGTGGTTCGCGTAGTCGGCCGGGGTCAGCACCTCGGACT
>JBQGDU010000085.1:0-6689 GCA_052039245.1 Aeromicrobium sp.
CGCGTCTCCCGCGTGCTGGGCTCGCACGGGCAGATGACCTACGGCAGCGGTGAGCTGGCCGGTGCCGGCCCGGTGGAGCTGCGGCGGCGCGACGGCGCGCCCCGCTTCGACGAGGGCGACGGCCCGGGACGGTATGTCCTCGAGAACCTCGATCTCACGGTCCCGGCGGGCACGGTGACGGCGCTGGTGGGCGCCACCGGCAGCGGCAAGAGCACCGTCACCACCCTGCTGTCCAGGCTCGTCGACCCCAGCCGCGGTGTGGTCGAGCTCGACGGGGTCGACCTGCGCGACCTCTCCCACGACGCAGTGGCACGGGCCGTGGCCGTCGTGCCGCAGTCCACGTTCCTGTTCGACGACTCGGTCCGCGAGAACGTCACGCTGGGCCGGGACCTCAGCGACGAGACGGTCTGGGCGGCTCTACGCACGGTGCAGGCCGATGTTTTCGTCGCCGCTCTGCCGCAGGGGCTGGACACCCAGCTCGGCGAGCGCGGCACCTCGCTCTCGGGCGGCCAGCGGCAACGCCTCGCCCTCGCGCGGGCCCTGGTCCGGGCTCCGCGCCTGCTCGTGATGGACGACGCCACCAGCGCCGTCGACCCCGAGGTCGAGCAGCGCATCCTGCGGGCACTCGCAGCGCAGACCGGTGCCGGCAAGGGTCCCACCGTCGTGGTCGTCGCCTACCGCCAGGCCACCATCGCTCTCGCGGACGAGGTGGTGCTGCTCGACGAGGGCCGCATCGTCGACCGCGGGGATCACGAGGAGCTCCTGCGGCGGTCGGAGACCTACCGCGACCTCGTCGACGCGTACGACCAGGCGAGGGAGGCACGGTCATGAGCACCCGCACCGCAGAGCCGAGCCTGCCCGGCGTGGACACCCTGCGTGAGACGGGGACGACGATCGTCCGTCGTGGTCTCGCGCTGTCACCGGCCATCCGCGAGGGCCTGTGGTTCACGATGGTGCTCGCGGTGCTCAGCACGATCGGCGGCGCCGTGGTGCCGATCCTCATCCAGCGGACCGTCGACGCCGGTCTGGGCGACGGTGACGACATCGCCCTGTCGGACGTCTCGGACACCCTGCTCCTGGCCCTCGTCCTGGTGCTGCTCACCGCCGTGATCGCCTACTGGATGCGCGTGCGGCTGTTCATCGCCAGCGAGCGCGGTCTCGCCGAGCTGCGGGTCACGGCCTTCCGTCACGTGCACGACCTCTCGATGCTCACGCAGAACGCCGAACGCCGAGGCGCGCTGGTCTCGCGCGTGACGTCCGACGTCGACCAGGTCTCGATCTTCCTGCAGATGACCGGGATCATGATCGTGCTCAGCCTCGGACAGATGGCCGTCGCCACGGTCATCATGGCGTTCTACTCCTGGCAGCTCACGCTCGTCGTCTGGTTCTGCTTCCTGCCGCTCATCGTGAGCCTGAAGTACTTCGCCGGGCGGCTGAGCCGTGCCTACGACACGGTGCGCCGCAGCGTGGGCGAAATGCTGGCCGTCATCGCCGAGCCCGTCGTCGGAGCCTCCGTGGTCCGGGCCCACGCCATCGAGGACCGGACCCAGGACCGGGTCGACGGCGGCATCGACGCCAACCTGGACGCCAACGTCCAGGCGCAGAAGCTGGTGGCCGTCACCTTCGCCGCTGCCGGTCTCGTCGGGGGCCTGGCGAACGCCGGGGCGGTCGCCGCGGGCGTGGTGCTCGGTGTGGCCGGCGGGCTCTCCATGGGCACGGTGATCGCCTTCGCGTTCCTCGTCGGTCTCCTCGTGGGCCCGGCCCAGATGGCCACGCAGGTCCTCACCGAGGCGCAGAACGCCATCGCGTCGTGGCGTCGTGTCATCGAGCTGCTGGACACTCCGGCCGACGTCCCGGATCCCGGACCGGCCGGAGTCGCCCTCCCAGACGAGGTGCTGGGTGCTCGCTTCGAGCACGTCTCGTTCTCCTACCCCGACGGGCCCCTGGTGCTCGACGACGTCGACGTCACCATCGCGCCACGTCAGCGGGTGGCGGTGGTGGGGGAGACGGGGTCGGGCAAGACGACGTTCGCCAAGCTGCTCACCCGGCTCATGGATCCCGCCACCGGGATCGTCCGCCTTGGCGACACCGACATCTCCACCGTCGCCTTCGACGAGCTGCGCCGGCATGTGCTGATGGTCCCGCAGGAGGGATTCCTGTTCGACGCGACGCTGCGCGAGAACCTGCGCTACGGCCGCGACGACGCCACCGACACCGACCTCGTGGGGACGATCGACCGTCTCGGACTGAGCGACTGGTTCGCCGCGCTTCCGGCGGGTCTCGACACGGCCGTCGGGCAGCGCGGGGAGTCGCTGTCCGCGGGCGAGCGCCAGCTCGTCGCGCTCGTGCGGTCCGCCCTGGCCGACCCGGACTTCCTCGTCCTCGACGAGGCCACCAGTGCGGTGGACCCGCAGACCGAGCTGCGCGCCACCCGTGCGCTCGAGCGGCTGCTCGACGGGCGGACGAGTGTCACGATCGCGCACCGGCTCACGACCGCGGAGAACGCCGACCGCGTCCTCGTGTTCGATGCGGGCCGACTGGTCGAGGACGGTACCCATGCCGAGCTCGTGGACGCCGGGGGCGTCTACTCCAGGTTGCACGCCAGCTGGGTGGCCCAGGCCTCCCTCGGGACCGGCTGAGAGAGGTCGGTCACCCCTCGCGCTGCGTGTCGAGCCGCGCCACGCGGCGTGCGCCCGCGGTGCGCCGGTAGGACGCGTCGAGCAGCTCCGCGACCTCTTCCCACGCCCCCGGCGCACCGTCCGGCTCCGGGAGGCGGACGCCGATCCAGCCCGCGGGGCCGAGGTAGGCCGGCACGACGACGCGCTCGTCCTGCAGTAGCGCCTCCCGCTCGTCCGGGTCGGGCTGGACGAGGAGGTGGTGCGGGTGCTGGATCCAGGCGCCGTCCACGCGCAGCGACGTGCCGAAGTACGCGAACACCTTCGTCGTGTAGAACGCCGGTCGGCCGTGGGAGACCTTCTCCGCGGCGTCGGGAATCGCGAGAGCCAGCCGTCGCACGTGGGCCAGCCGCGGGTCGTCGTCGTCGAACATCTGAGGATGAGCCACGGTCGCCTCTTTCCATCTAGGGTCGCCGACATCGTGCCGCACGTCGGTCCTCACCGGAAGGTTGAGAGGATGAACGGTGTGAGCTCTCTCGATCCCGCCGTCGCCGCACGGCTCAAGCGCAACCCCGATGGCCTCGTCACCGCGGTCGTGCAGGACGCCACCACGCGGGACGTCCTGATGGTGGCGTGGATGGACGACGAGGCCCTGCACCGCACCCTCACCACCGGCCGAGGCACGTACTGGAGCCGCAGCAGAAACGAGCTGTGGGTCAAGGGTGAGACGTCCGGGAACGTGCAGCACGTGCGGGAGGTCAGCCTCGACTGCGACGGAGACGCGCTCCTCGTGCTCGTCGACCAGACCGGTCCGGCCTGCCACACCGGCGCGGACACCTGCTTCGACCGAGACCGTCTGTTGTGAACGCGCGCCGCACCTACGGCCCCGTCGTGCTGGCCACCCTCGCGGTCGGAGGGGCGCTGGTCCTCGCGGCGGGTCGCCCGTGGGCGACGACGACGGTGCGCGGCTCCGGGGTCCCCGACGACGCCCTGGACGTCACGGGCAACCAGGCCGTGCCGCTGGTCGCCGCGCTCGGCGTGGTCATCGCCACCGCCGCCCTCGCGGTGCTCGCCACGCGCGGCCGCTGGCGGCAGGGGATCGGGGTGTTCGTGGTGCTGCTCGGACTCGGGGCGGCCTACCTCGCGGCCACGGCTGCGGGAGCCACCGCCGATGCGGTGGAACAGGCGGTCGAGGCCTCACCGTCGTTCACCGGCGGCAACGATCCGGACGCGACGTCGATGACGCCCTGGCGCTGGGTGACGGCGGCGGTCGGTCTGCTCGCCGCAGCGCTGGGAGGGTCGATCGTGCGCCTTGCGCCGTCCTGGCCGGTGATGGGCGGCCGCTACGACGCGCCCAACGCATCTCCAGCGTCCGCCGACCCGGACGACCCGGCCGACCTCTGGAAGGCGCTCGACGACGGGCGGGACCCCACCGAGTAGGCTGCTCCCGTCCCCGTCACGTCCCCCGAGGAGCAGTTCCCCCATGTCGCACGGATCGTCGAAGGCCTCCTGGACCGCCGTCCTGCTCTGCCTGGCCGGCATCACCATCGGCGGCGTCGCGCTGATCCCCTCCCCGAACTGGGTACTGTTCACGATCGGTGTCGTGGTGGCGCTGGCGGCCGGACCGGTCGGCATGATCATGTCCGCCGCCGGACTCGGCGTCGAGCGCGCCCCGCAGCACGGTGAGAAGCCGGGCGGCGTCGACGAGCACCGCACGACGCTCGACGGCTGAGCGACGCACCGGACTGATGGAGCCTGGACGATGAGCGATCAGTCGGACGGCCAGGACCCGCACGTCGAGGACGGCTCGGCCCCGCAGGGTCTCCCGCGCTACGGCGATGCTCCGAGTCCGCCGCCCGGTGACTACCCGCCCCAGGCGCCGTACCCGGTCGGTCAGGATCCCTACGCCCACTGGGGTCTTCGACTGGGGGCGTACGTCCTCGACGGACTGATCGCGTTCGGCGTGATGCTCCCGCTCTACCTCGTCGGCTTCGTCTTCCTCTCGATCGACACCGACCCCTACGGCGAGGTCGAGGGCGGGCCGCTCACCATCGTCGGGGTGCTGTTCTGCTTCGCCTCCCTCGCCCTGTACATCGGCTTCCTGTTCTGGAACTTCGGCATCCGGCAGGGGCGGACCGGGCAGAGCCTCGGCAAGCAGGTCCTCTCCATCCGGGTCGTCCGCAACGACGGCCTCCCACTCGGCACGTGGTTGTCGATCGGTCGGCTGCTGCTGTTCTCGGTGCTCACGAGCTGCACCTGCTACATCAACGCGCTGTGGCCGCTGTGGGACGAGCGGAAGCAGGCGCTGCACGACAAGGTCGTCGACACGGTGGTGATCCGCGCATGACCGCGACGAACGTGACCGAGGCCCGGCCGACCATGCGCCGTCGCGCCGAGCTGCTCGTCGCCCCGGGCCTCGCGGCGCTCGCTGCCGGGACGGCCGTGACGGCATTGGCCCTGCGCGACCCCCATGAGCAGGGCTCCTGGGGTGTGTGTCCCTTCCTGATCCTCACCGGTCAACCGTGCCCCGGGTGCGGCGGTCTGCGAGCGGTCAACGACCTCACGCGCCTCGACGTCGCCTCTGCCGTCTCGAGCAACGCCTTCGCGGTGGCGCTCATGGCGGCCTTCGCCGTCGCCTGGCTCGCCTGGGTCGTGCGACGCTGGCGCGGGGTCGACGGCCGGATGGTCGGCATCAGTGGCCGGACCGGCGCGATCGTGCTCGTCACGTTCGTGGCGTTCGGGGTCTTCCGGCTCACGCCGTGGGGCTCGTGGTTCCTGCCGTAGCGAGCTCGAAGGCCCGGGAACGACGAGAGCGGGCCCGGTGCTGGACCGGACCCGCTCCCGTGCGAGGTCAGTTGAAGTCGGTCGTCGTGAAGCTGTAGTCGACGACGCCGGTGGCCAGCAGGATGATGCCGATGACCAGCAGGAGCAGCGCCACGGCGCCGGTCGCGATGCCGGCGATCGCCATGCCGTTGCCCTTCTGGGTGCCCCCGGAGGCCGCGATCTCGTTGCGCGCCATGACACCGAGGATGATGGACGCGATGCCGCCGAGGGCGATGAGGCCGCAGCAGATGCCGATGACGAGGCTCACGATGCCCACGATCATCGACCAGAGGGCCTTCTTGTTCGTCTCGGGCTCGCCGCCGCCGTAGCCGCCGGGTGCCGGAGGCGGGAATCCGCCCGCGTCGCCCCCTGGAGGCGGCGGGGTGGAGCCGTAGGACGGCAGGTCCGAGCTACCAGAGAGGTTGGGGTCGTTGGGATCGCCGGGAGGGGGAGGGGTGTTCGATGTCATGAGTCGACCCTAATGAGATTTCCCTGAGAAGGCACCCCCGGGTCCCCGGCGTGGCGGTCGCGAGGAGCCTCGAGACACGACCACGCGACGAGGTCCGCCGCGCGGGGTGATCTGTCGCCGGAGACCGAGACGGTGGTCTCGAGCGGGGTACCGGTGCAAGGATGACGTGCCTCGGGGCCCGCACGCAGGCCCGTCAACGAAGAACGAAGGAAGTGCAGTCGCATGGTCGACCCCTACCCGGCGTCTCCGGAGCCGGAACCCACCTCCGGTCCCACCGTCGCCCCGCAGCCGGTCAAGCTTGCGGTCACTCTCATCTGGGTGAGCATCGCAGTGGGCGTCCTCTCCTCCCTCCTGACGTTCCTGTTCCTCGACGACCTGGTCGACACCGCACTCGAGTCCGCCGGAGCCGGCGCCCAGCTCGACCGCGGTGCTGCCCAGGCCGGCGTCGTGATCGGAGTCGTCTTCAGTCTGATCATCAGTGTGGCGCTCAACGTCCTCTTCGCGATCTTCATCGGCAAGGGCGCGAACTGGGCCCGCATCACCTACACAGTGATCGCGGCCATCGGCTTGTTGCTCTCCCTCTTCGGGATCGGTGGGCAGCCGGTCGTGCTCCTGCTCCTCTCGATCCTGGGAATCCTCCTCACGGTCGCGACGATCGTGCTGCTGTTCCGCCCGGAGGCCAACCGGTTCTTCGCCAAGCCGAAGTTCGCTGCCTGACGCCGACGTGGCGGCGGATGACGACGACGTCGCTCCTGCGGGGGTGACGTCGTCGTGCGGGCGGG